>JASLXG010000185.1 GCA_030740435.1 Alphaproteobacteria bacterium
CCAGGATGATCGAATCGTTGACCAGCACGCCGGCCAGTCCAAGCAGCGCGATCAGGCTGAGGATGGTCAGGTCGTAGCCCATCACCCAGTGGCCGAAGATGGCACCGATAAGGCCGAAGGGAATGATCGCCATGACCACGAAGGGTCGGGAATAGCTGGCGAAGACCCAGGCCAGGATGATGTAGATGGCGGCCAGGCCGATCATGGCGCCGAGGCGCATTTCCTCCATGGTGCGGGCCTGCTCCTCGGTGCGGCCCTTGAATTCATACTCGACACCATGGCGCCGGGCGATGGCAGGCAATTCGCCATTGGCCAGCGCCGTCAGTACCGCCGCGGCGCTGGTCGTGTTCTCGTCGACCTCACCGACTACCGACACCTGGCGCCGTCCATCCTCGCGGCGGATGCGCGAAAAGCCCTGGTCCTCGCGTATCGTCACGACCTGGCTGAGCGCTACCTCGGCGCCGCCGGGACCGCGCAGGTAAAGGCCCCTAAGCGCCCCGCCGTCGACCGTGCCGCGGGGGAAGCGCACGCGCACGGCGACTTCTTCGTCGACCCGGGCGAAGCGCTTGGCGATGCGGCCCTCGAAGGTGTCGCGCACCTGGCGGCCGACGCTTTCGACGGTGAAGCCGAGCGCCCGGCCGCGCGGCGTCACCTCGAGGATGATTTCACGCTTGCCATAGGGCAGGTCGTCCTCGACGTCGCTGACGCCTTCGAAGCGGGCCAACAGCGCCTGGGTCTCCCGGGCCGCCGCCTTGAGGGCGGCTGTGCTACCGCCGGAAAGCCGCACGTCGATCTCGCGCCCGGGCGGGCCGTGGCGGAACTCGCTGAGGGAGACGCGGTTGATGCCCGGCCGCATTTCGATCTCGCGGCGCCAGGCTTCGACGAATTCCTTGGTCCGGGCCTGGCGGCGGTCGGCCGGAACCAGTTCGACGTGCAGCCCGCCCAGGTGGTCGCCGCGCTGCGACTGGAACTCTGGCGATTGCGAGATGCCGAGCTTGCCGAAGCTCATCTGCACCAGTTCACCCTCGCCCAGCTTGCCCTCGGCCCGGTCCAACGCCTGGCCCAGCCCCGCCAGCATCTCGGCGGTCTGCCGGCGCGGCGTGCCGGGCACGAACTCGATGTTGGCGTAGATGGTGTCGGCCTCGGGCGAGGGGAAGAAATGAAAGTCCAGGCGGCCGCCGGCGACCATGCCGCCGCTGACCGCCAGCAGCGCCAGCGCCGCAGCCACGGAGAGGTAGCGCCAGCGCACGCACATTGCCACAAAGCGCCGGAAGGGCCCGTCGCGGAAACGGCCGAAGTGGCCGTCGAACCAAAGGCGGAAGCGCGAGCCCTTTTCCTCGGGCCTGAGCAGCGCGTGGCGCAGGTGTCCGGGCAGCACCAGGAAGCACTCCACCAGGCTGGCGATCAGCACCGCCACGACGACCAGCGGTATGGCCTTCACCACCTGGCCGATGATGGAGCTGATGAGCAGGATGGGCAGGAAGGCGGCAATGGTGGTCAGCGAGGCACTGGTCACCGGCGCCAGCATGCGCAGCGCGCCGGCCTCGGCCGCCTCGATCACGCCCAGGCCCTGGGCCCGCCGCGTAGCGGCGTGCTCACCGACCACGATGGCGTCGTCGACGATGATGCCCAGCGTCATGATCAGGGCAAAAAGGCTGATCATGTTGATGCTCTGGCCGCTCAGCAGCATGACACCGAGCGTCGCCATCATGGCCACCGGGATGCCGGCCGCCACCCAGAAGGCCAGCCGCCCGCTGAGGAAAAGGAAGAGCACGCCAAGCACCAGGATCAGGCCGCCCAGGCCGTTGCGCAGCAAAAGGTTGATGCGGTCACGGATGAACGAGGCCTGGATGTCGTAGTGCTCGAGCTTGAGCTCGCGGCCGAGCGTCGGCTTCAACTCGGTCACGTAGTCGTTGACGATGCGGGCCTGATCGAGGGCATCGGCGGAGGTGGCGCGTTGGACGTGAAGCGACACCGAGGGATGGCCGTGGCGCCGGCCGATGGGCTGGGAGTCGTCAAAGGTGTCGCTGAGCCTTGCCACGTCGCGGAGGTAGATCTTGCGCCCGTTTTCGAGCGCCCGGACCTCGATATCGCCGTAACCCCGGGCGTCCGTAGGCAGGCCCAGGCTGCGGATCTGGGCCTCGAAACGGCCCTCCAGGGTGCCCGAAGGCAGGTTCTGCGAGCTTGCCCGGATGCGCCCGGCGATGTCGCCCAGCGAAAGATCGAGGCGGCGCAGCGTGGCCGGGTCGACTTCGACCCAGATTTCCTCGTCGCGGGCGCCGAAAAGAGTTACCTGGTCGATGCCGCGGGCCAGCAGGTCGTCGCGGATGCGTTTGGCCGTGGCCTTCAGCGAGGCTTCGGAAAAGGGTCCCGAAAGCACAATGCGCGAGATGGTGTCGTAGCGCACGATGCGCCGGACCAGCGGCCGTTCGCTGTCCTCGGGCAGCGTCGTGATGCGGCCCACGGCGGCCTCGACGTCGGAAAGCGCGGACTGCATGTCGGCCTCGGCCGCGAACTCGATGACCACCGAGCCCGAGCCCTCGACGGCGAAGGAGACGACGCGGTCGACGCTGTCGATGAAGCGCACCTCGGGCTCGATGGCAGCGACGATGTTGGATTCCACGTCCTCGGCGGTGGCGCCGGGCCAGGCCACGGTGACCGAGACGATGTCGATGCCGATGTTGGGGAAGAACTGGGTGTTGAGCCGGCTGACGGCGACGATGCCGGCCGTCAGCATCAACACCATCAAGAGGTTCGAGGCGTTGCGGTGCCTGACAAAGAGGCCGATCAGATCTTTCAGCCACATACCCTAACGCACCTCGACCTTGACGCCCGGCCCGACCTCGCTGAGGCGCGTGGTCAGTACCTGGTCGCCGGTTTTCAACTCGCCGCGCAGCAGTACCTCGTTGCCCACCCGGGCCTCCACCTCGACCCGGCGGGGCTCGAGCCGGCCCTCGACGATGGCGTAGACCAAGCCGCCCTGATAGAGCGCGCTCTCGCTCACCCGGGCGACGGCGGCATAGACCTGGTCGGGCAGGCGCAGGCTGACGAAGGCGCCGGGGCGCAGGGGATCGCCGACACCGGTGCCCTGGAGCCGGGCATAGAGGTCGACGCCGCCGCTGGCGGCATCGATGCGGGCGCTGACGCGGTCGACCACGGCGGCGAATTCGAAAGTGCGCTCGCCGGCCTGCCAGCTGACCGCGACGGGGCGGCCGACGGCGCCGCGGGGATCGCCGGCCAGGCGTCCGTATTGGCGGTCCGAGAGATGGATGCTGGCCTCCAGGCGGCCGGCGTCGAC
This sequence comes from Alphaproteobacteria bacterium, assembly GCA_030740435.1. Classification (NCBI taxonomy): domain Bacteria; kingdom Pseudomonadati; phylum Pseudomonadota; class Alphaproteobacteria; species Alphaproteobacteria bacterium. The sequence goes on from JASLXG010000185.1 coordinate 3,299, forward strand.
CAGCCGGGCGATGCGATCGTTGACCGAGATACGCTTGCCGACCTGGGCCGCGGTATCGAAGATGAAGCCGTCGAAGGGTGCCGTGACGTGGCTGCGGGCGAGGTCGCGCCGGGCTCGCCTGACCCCCACCTCGAGGCGCTCGATGACGGCGCGCTGCTGCTCGATGCGGGCGCTTTGGGCGGACACGTTGCTGCGCCCGCTGACCACCAGTTGCTCCTGTCGGCTGTGGGCGATCTTGGCATCGTCGAGGGTCTTTTCCGAGACCGTGCCGCGGGCCCGCAGTTGTTCGCTGCGCTGGCGGCTGCGCGCCGTCAGGGCGAGTTGCTCGGTGTGGCGCTCGAGCACCGCCTGGTCGGCCTGGTAGCGCGCCGTGAACTCCTTCAGCCGGGCCCGGGCCTCGCTCAACAGCGCCCGGCGCTCATCCAATACGGCCTGATAGTCGAAAGGATCGATGCGCAGGATCAGCTCGCCCCGGCGCACGATGCCGCCCTCAACCAGGGCCGGGCCGACCTCCAGCACGGGACCGGCCACGAAGGCCCGCAGTTCGACCTGGCGGCCGGCCACGATGTCGCCGAAGAGCTCGATATCGGGCTGCAGGTCGGCGATCTCGACGCGCTGGGCCGAGACCAGCCAGACCCGCTCGGCCGGGGCGCTGGGCTCGACCACCGGTCGCGAAGCCCAGAGCGAAAAGGCAGTCAGCGCACCGATGCCCAGGACGGCCAGGGGAAAAAGGATTTTTGCCAGCTTGCCCATGCTCAGCCCTGGCGGCGGCCGCCGCCCCCAGCCTGTCCCGGGTCCAGACCCAGCGCCGCCAAAAATGCCGGGGCCACGGCGGCGGCCACCTGGTCCAGGCGCTCGGGCGTGTAGTGCTGCCACCCCATGCGGGCCAGCACCACCGGCCGGGCAAAGCCGAAGGCCAGCAACTGGCCGATGGCGGCGTGGGTCAGAAGCTTGATCTCGGGCTCCTCCGCCGAACAGCCGCGGGCCGCCGCCGCCAAGTTGGCCAGGGCGTCATGGATGGGACCGATGTGCTCGCGCATGATGATGTCGAAGGCGGCCGAGGGATTGTGCAATTCGCGCAGCATGATCTGGGCCCGGTCGTTGAGAAAATCGGGGCTCAGCAACATGGCGAAAAAGCCGCGCACGAAATCGGCGGCGACAGCGGCGATCCGCCGGCGATCGCCGCCGGCCGTGGCCACGGCGGCGTCCAGCCAATCGATGAGGCGATGCCGATGGGCCGCCACCTCGTCGAGGAAATCCCGGATCACCGCCTCGTAAAGACCACCCTTGCCGCCGAAGTGATAGGTGATGGCGGAAAGATTGACGCCGGCCGCCTGGGCCAGGGCGCGCGTCGAGACGGCAGTGAAACCGGACTCGGCAAAGAGCTTGCGCCCGGCCTCGATCAGGCGCACGCGGGCGCCCGGCCTTTGCTTGCCCGGGCCGCCGCGGGGGCGAGGCTCGGATGGTGACTCCGCAGCATTTAGGTCGTTCGTTTGAACCATAGCCAGAAGATGGGGAATGCAGCATCCTGAATCAATACCTAATCGGCGGCATCTGGACGCACCCCGGCGGGGTCGATACTGTGGCCGGCGTGACCGCGCCGCGAACCTATACCCCCATCGAGATGATCGAGCGCCTGGTGGCCTTCGACACCACCAGCCGCAACTCCAATCTCGAGCTCATCGATTTCGTCGCCGAATATTTGGCCGGCCATGGCGTGAAGGCCGAGATCATTGCCGATGAGGCCGCCGCCAAGGCCAACCTGCTGGCCACCATCGGCCCGGCCCGGCCCGGCGGCGTGGTGCTGTCGGGACACACCGATGTGGTACCGATCGACGGCCAGGACTGGCAGAGCGATCCCTTCACCGTGACCAGGCGCGAGGGCCGGCTCTATGGCCGCGGCACGGCCGACATGAAAAGCTTCAGCGCCGTGGCGCTGGCATTGGTGCCCGAGTTTTTGGCGCGGAACCCCAAAATTCCCATTCATCTGGCGCTTTCCTACGACGAGGAAGTGGGGTGTCTCGGCGTGCGCGGCATGGTGCCCCGCCTGGCCCGGCCCGAGCTCGAGCCGCTGGCCGTCATCGTCGGCGAGCCCACCAACATGCAGCTCGTCACCGCCCACAAGGGCATCCGCACCCAGACCACCACCGTGCGCGGCCTGGAAGCGCACTCATCGGCCACCCATAGCGGCGTCAACGCGGTGATGTATGCCGCCGAGTTGATCGCTTTTCTCGGCCGCCTGGCCCTTGAGGCCAAGACCACGGCGCCGCCCGATTGCCCCTTCGAGCCGCCCTATACGACCATCCACGTGGGCACGGTGGAGGGCGGCACGGCCATCAACATCATTGCCAAGGAATGCTGCTTCCGTTGGGAATTCCGGCTTATCCCCGGCGACGACGCGGAGCACTATTTCGACCGCTTCACGGCCTTCGCCGAAAACGAGGTGCTGCCCCGCATGCGGGAAGTGTCGGCCGACGTCGGCATCGAAACTGTGGCCTCGGCGGCGGTGCCGCCCTGCGTCCCCGAAGCGGGTTCGGCGGCCGAGACCCTGGTCATGGCGCTGGCCGGCACCAACCGCACCGGCGTGGTGTCGTATGGCACCGAGGCCGGGCTCTTCCAGCAAGCCGGCATGGCCACCGTCATCTGCGGCCCCGGCGACATCGCCCAGGCCCACAAACCCGACGAATTCATCAGCCTCGAACAGGTCGAGGCCTGCACGGCCTTCATGCGCCGCCTGGCCGACTATGCGGCGTCCGCCTGACAACGGCACCGGGGCATGAGCGCCGCCGCCGCACCCGCCCCGGTCGACCTCTTGGCGGCCGCCCTGGCCGCCGGCGCACCGGGCTATGGCGACGCCATCGAGGGCCTGCTCGACGCCATGGCGTCGGCCCCACCGGAGGGCGGCGAGAAATTCCGCGGCCTCGATCTGGGCGCCGCCGGCGGCAGCCTCAGCCAGCTCATTCTCGAGCGCCATGGCGGCGCCCACATGACCCTGGTGGAAGCCTCGGCGGAACTCCTGAACCAGGCCCGCAGGCGGCTGGCGGCGGCGTCTGAGCGGTGCGAATTCGTGGCCGGCGATTTCGCCCGCATCGACCTGCCCGGCAGCTACCACCTCATCGTCTCGGCTTTCGCCGTGCATCGCCTCGGCAACATCGACAAACGGGCGCTCTATCGCCGGGCCTACGCCGCCCTGGTGCCCGGCGGCACCCTGTTGATCGCCGATATCGTCAAGCCGCCCAGCGCCCAACTCGAGGCCCACTACCGGCGGCGCTGGCGGCACCTGGCCGGCGGCCCGGAAAACCGGGACTTTCTCGAGACGGCGGAAGCGGCCCTCGACCTGGACCACGGCGCGACGCTGGCCGAGCAACTCGAATGGATAACCAACGCCGGCCTGATCGACGTCGACATCCACACCAAGCGCTGGCACTTCGCCGTCTTCGGAGGCCGGCGGCGCGAGGCGTAATCCGAATAGATCATTCGGATTATTTTCTTTTGGTCCCTCACCGGGCGGGCGCATCCGCACCCTTGGCCTCCGACCCCCTAGAGGGGGGCGGCTTATTTTCGTTTTGTGCTTGGTCATTTAGGGCCTGTTGACAATTAGCGCATGGCAATGATGGTGGCGGCGAGGTTCAAGTTTGCGGCGTAGCTGGTATCGGTCTTGTCGTAGCGGGTGGCGATGCCCCGGAATTCCTTGATCTTGGCAAAGTAGTTCTCAACCAAATGGCGCCATTGGTAGATGTCCTTGTCGTAGGCGATTTGCCTTATCCGGTCGGCTTTTGATGGGATGACCGCGGTGATGCCACGTTGATCCAGTTCCGCCCGCAGCCAATC
>JASLXG010000186.1 GCA_030740435.1 Alphaproteobacteria bacterium
TCCCACCAATTCGGACTCGACATCGATAACGCCATATCCTGGATGGCCGATCCCGATTTCGTTGCCGCCCGCGATCCCGAGACCGGACTGGTGCCCCACGCCATCAACTCCTGGTCAAACCACGTCAAGAGCTGGACCCGGGTGGAGCATGATACGTTGCACGTGGTGCGCTACGAGGACCTGCACCAGCATCCCGCAAAGTTCTTCCGCGGCATCGCCAAATTCCTCGGCCTGCAGCCACCGCGAGAGCGTCTCAAGCGGGCCATCCGGCATTCCTCCTTCAAAGTGCTGCGCGGACAGGAGGACAAACACGGCTTCGTCGAGCGTAGCGTTCATGCCGAGCGTTTCTTCCGCCAGGGCAAGATGGGGGTCTGGCGCAAGATCCTGACCCCGGGCCAAGTCGAGCGCGTGGTCAAGGCCCACGGCGAGCAGATGGAACGCTTCGGCTATCTGCCGTAAGCGACGGGTGCCATGGAATACGACGGGCTTAACACGCGGAGCGCCCGCAGCCTCTTCCAACAAGCCGCCGCCTGTCACAAGGCGGGCGATTTGGTTGCCGCCCGCCGAAAATACCAACAGGTGCTCAAGCGCGAGCCCTATTTGGTTGAGGCGTCATACCACCTGGGCATGGCCCTGGTGGGGGCTGGCGCCTATGGCAAAGCGATATCCCAACTCGGCTGGACTTTAGTGCTGGAACCCGGACACCGAGATGCGCTTTTTGCCCTGGCCCGGACGCTGCAGATCACCGGCCGCGAGGGACAGGCCATAGAACGTTTCCACGCTCTGGTCAGTGAGGTTCCAGATCACGCCGAAGCCTGGCACGCCTTGGGGGTGACTCAAAAGGCGCTTGGCCGACTGGACGATGCGGAGGCGAGTTGGCGCCGGACCGTCGAACTGGCACCACTGCAGGGCGAGACCCGGGCGCTGCTGGGCAGCCTGCTGCAGAGCCTGGGCCGGGAGGCCGAGGGCGAGGCCGAACTCGACCGCGCCCAGGCCCTGGATCCGGACAATCCCGGAATCCTCTGCCTGATCGCCGACGGCTACCGGGGGGCCGGCCGCTGGCCCCAGGCGGAGGCACTCTACGATCGCGCCCTGGCCACCGAACCCGGCCACGTCGGAGCGTCCACCGGGAAAGCCTTAGCTCTGGCGGCGCGGGGCGAGGCCGCCGCCGCCACGATGCTTCTCGAACCCATCATCGCCACCGGTTCGACCGTGGTCGATCTGGCGCTGGCCTACGCCGAGGTGGTGCCGGCCGAGCGCACGCGAGCCGCCATCGGGCTGCTCAACCGGGCCCTCAAGCCGGGGCCGCCGCCGGGCGCCGAACGTCGGGCGCTGCTCTTTGCGCTCGGCGATCTTTGCGACCGGGCCAACATTGCCGTCCGCGCCTTCGCCGCTTACCAAAGCGCCAACGCCCTGGCCCAGGGGCATTTCGATGGCGCCCTCTTCGAACGCCAGGTGAGCGCCCGTATGGAGGCCTTCGGCCCTGATGCCATCAGACCCCAAGCCGCCAAAGAGAACGGCCCGGCGCCGCTGCTGCTGCTGGTCGGCCTGCCTGGTGGCGGCGTCGATCTGGTGGCCGCCACCTTGACCCGCCATCCGGGGGTGAGGTTGCTGCCGGCGGCACCACTTCCGCACCACGACGATCCCCGGCCGGACAATCCGACGGCGGCCGACCTGGCGGCGGCGGCGGCGGCGCTGGCCCCCGATCTCGCTGACGGCGACGAGCGCCTGGCGGTGCTGCCGCTGGAGGTCCTCGATCTGGGCCTGGCGACGTTGTGCTGGCCGGGCGTCCGAGTGATCCACGGCAACCGCGACGCCCTGGATGCCGGCCTGCACTGCTTCAGCCACGACCTCGGGCCGGCCGGCGCCTTCGCCGCCGACCTGGACTTGCTGACCATGCGCTTCGCCGCCGAGCGGCGCCTGCTCGAGCACTGGCAGGAGGTTCTCGATATGCAGTTCCTCGAGGTGGCCTACGAGCGCCTGCTGCGGCGCAGCCAGGAAACCTTGGGGGCACTCTTTGATTTTTGCCGCCTTGATTGGCACGACGCCTGCCTGGAGCCGGCGGCAGCGGCCGAAAGCCCGGGACGTCACCGCCGCTACGCCCGGCATTTACGCCGTCTCAGGCTGGCATTGGAGGATTAAGGCGTTTCCAGACTGCTCCCTGCCAGATCCCGGAACGACGACGGGTTCATGCCCGCGCCGCGGCGAAACTCCCGCGAGAAATGGGCCTGGTCGCTGTAGCCGGCCAGGAAGCCGACCTCGACCAGGGGCGTCGCCGTTTCGACCAAGTTGCGTGCCGCCACCTCCAGCCGAGCCAAAGCAACGACGTCCTTGAAGCCCGCGCCGGCGGCAGCCAAACGTCTTTGCAAGGTACGTCCCGAAAGACCCAGGCCGCCGGCACACTGGGCCAGACTGAGTTGCCTCGTGGGATCGCTGAAAACGGTCAGAAAAACCTTGCGCAAGGTTTGATCATCCAGCTTGAACCCGGTCAAAACCCAGCGCCCTGGGGGGCCTCGGGCGGCGGCACGATTTCGCGGCGGGCTGCGAATTCCGACCACGAGAGACGCCAACACTTGCAGTCCACAGGTGGCGCCGCGGGGCAGGGCTTGACCACCTCTCCGCTCCGTAACGCCGGCCAACTCCCCGCCTCGGAGATGAAGTCCAAATCCACGGCATGGGCGCCCAGCCAACCGGCCAGGGCCGCCAATACGGCGGCGACCACCAGATCCTCGGCGCTTCCGGGTGGTGGGCCGGAGCGTTGATAGTGTTCGATGATCGCCGAATTCGCCGTCGTCTCGACGATCCGGGTGCGGTGGCGCGAATGATAATAGCGCTCGATCCGCCGCCAGCGCGCCAGCAGATCGAAGGGATCCCGGGCCGAGCCCAGCACGCCGGCCAGCGGCGTTTCGACGAAAGCGTCGAGCGCCAGTCCGATGCGCAACAGCGGCCCCGGTCCGTGTGCCGCCAACACGGTTTCGAGGAGTTCCTTCTTGGCCGCCAACGAGGTGGTCACGGCCCGCGGCCGATCGTCGGCGAGCACGGGAGGCGCGATGCCCTGTCGCGCCAGTGCCTCTCTGATCAGGGCTACGAACAGCGCGCTGGAATGGTTGGCCACGGTTTCCTCCGCACCCCTCAGCCGGCTTCGCGATCATAGGGCAGCGAAGTGACGGTGGCTCCCGTCAGTGCCGCAATGGCGTTGGTGATCGCCGCGGCGCCGGCCACGATCGCCGTCTCGCCCGCTCCACTGGGCGCATTCTTCTCGCCAACCAGGGCAATGTCGATCTCCGGCACGTCGGAATAACGCGCCACGGCGTAATCGGCGTGACTTTCGGCCGCGATGCGTCCCTCGCTCAGCCGCAGTTTCTCATGCAGCGCCATACCGATGCCCCAAACCAGGTTGCCCTCGATCTGCGCCTTGACCTGATCCGGGTTGACCACCAAGCCGCAGTCATGGGCGCACCAGAGCCGGCGGAGGCGTGGAACGGCGGCCTCCTGCATGGCGATTTCCGCCACCACGGCGGCATAGGACATGCCCTTGTAGACGCCACAGGCAACACCCCAACCGCGGCCCGCGCCCGAACGCCGTGAAGACCAGTTCGAATGCTCTGCCACCGTCTTCAGGACAGCGGCCAGCCGCGGCTTGTGGCCGGCCAGGGCGGCCAGGCGAAAATCCACTGGATCGCGTCCGGCCCGGCGTGCCAGCGCGTCGATGGCGGTCTCGATGGCCCAGTTGTTCGGTCCGGCGCCAAGGCCGCGCCAGGGACCGGTGGGAACCGGCAGTCGCACATCCTCGAATTCGATCCGCCGCCGCCGGGCCCGGTAGGGCGCGAGCGCACCGCGCTTGCTGCCGGGATCGGCGACGAAGCTGGTGGCGAACTGGAGAAAGCGTCCCATGGCGGCCGAGGTGAATATCACGTGGCCGGAACGAAAGGCGTGCCACCAGGCCTCGATACCGCCATCCGGCGCCAGCCGCGCCCGTATGCGATGGCTGGATGGCGGCCGCTGAAAGGCGTTGGCGAACTCTTCCCGTCGCGACCACTGAACCTTGACCGGCCGCCCAACGGCACGGGCCAGGCGGGCCGCCTCCAGCTCGACAATACAAAGCGTTTTGCCGCCAAAGGCACCGCCCGTACGCATGCCGTGAACCACCACGGTCTCCTCTGAAAGGTCAAGCTCGTTGGCAACGGTGTCACGCACGAAGAAGACATCCTGCGTGCCGCTCCAGATTTCCAGCTTGCCGTCGTCGTCGAAGCGGGCCACGGCGGTTCTGGGTTCCATGGCGACGTGCCCGGCCATGGGCACTTGCAGAACCAGGTCGACGTCATAGTCCGCCGCCGGCTCCATGTCGTCGTCCTCCAGCACGTGCTCCAGCGCCCCGTCAGCCAACGCGGTATCGACGTTCATGGCCTTGGCGATGACGGTCTCGCTGACCTTGCGGCTTGGCTTGAGCTTGATTTCGAGCACGCTCATGGCGCGCTTCAAAGCGCCACGGCGCTCCGCCAACATGCCGATGAAGTCGCCATCGCGGTGCAGGCCCAGATATCCGGCAATCCCGCGGCAAGGGCGATCATCGACCGCGGCGATTTCGCCCTCGATCAATCCGGGTCGGACCTGGGCACCGAAGACCATGTCGGGAAGACGAACGTCGTCGGCAAAGATCGGCGCCGCCGCCGTCACCAGGGCCTTGATGCCATCGCTGGGTTGAGGCTTACCGACGATCGTATGCGCCTTGCCGGGCTGCAGGGCCTGTGGTCTTGCAGCCGCCACGGCCTCTTCGTCGATGATCAATGGCTTGCCCTCGGCGAGACGGGAGAACGCCACCCGAGTCCCTGACGCGGCCTGGAATCCAGCCTCCGCGAGGGTCAGCGAAGCGGCGGCGACGCCGAGCAGAGTGGCCGCCCGCGCCCGCATGGCTGCGGCCAGGGCCGCCGCCTGGGCCAGCAGGGGACCGTAGTCCTTTATGGAATCCGATCCCACGGTGGCCCGGGCCGGGTTGATCAGCCCGGTGTCGGGTGCAATACAGCGCACGAGATCCAGTGCCACACCGGTTTCCTCGGCCACGATCTGACGCAGCGCAACGGCGATGCCCTGACCGATTTCCGCCCGCGGTGAGTAAACCTCGATGGTGCCGTCCGGGCGCAGGCTCAGCCAGGCGGCGGCATCTTCGGCCGTCGGCGCGCCGCGATGGGGAAATGCCGGGAACGCCAGGGCGCTGCCCGCGCCTCCGAATACGATGATGCCACCGGCAGTCCAGCCTAGCGCCTTCAGGAGTTTGCGGCGGGAGATATCCCTCATCACATGTCCCTCCCGCCGTTGGCCTGCACCAGCGCTATGGCCTGGCGAATTCGGGCCTGGGTGCCGCAGCGGCAGATCACCCCGTCCATCGCCGCCGCGATGGTCTCCGGCCCGGCCTTGGGGTCGGCGGCAAGCAGTGCGGCGGCGGTCATGATCTGGCCGTTCTGGCAGTAGCCGCATTGCGGCACGCTGGCCTCGATCCAGGCCCGTTGCACGGCATGCAGGCCGTCGCGCCGCCCGGCGCCCAGGCCTTCGAGGGTGACGATCGTCCGGCCGTCGACGTCTTTTGGGGTGAGTTGGCAGGAGCGCTCGGCGGCGCCATCGACCAGCACCGTGCAGGCGCCGCAGGCACCGACGCCGCAGCCGAACTTGGGTCCCAGCAGACCGAATCCATCGCGCAGTACGTAGAGCAGCGGATCATCGTCCATTGCCGAGGGCGATACGACCGGCCGGCCGTTGAGCGAAAAATTCATCCCTTGCTTCCTCCCGAGATCGCGCTTGTCCGACGAATATGGCCGCTATCGTCGTCGCTGTCTTGAACGAACGCGCCAAATAATGGGCCGACGCCGTGATGCTCGAGCCTTATCTGAAATCGAGTTCAGCGCTGAACTAGGAATTTTAATTCAATAAAAACAATAGGCTCAGGCTTAAGAATCGGATCGAATGGAAAATTTCGGCTAGCTGGCGCCGCCGGCTGCTATGCGTTCCGCCAGGTCGGCCCGGACGAAATCGACCAGCGCCATGCGCTGGTCCGACAGGGCCGCGACGCAGGGCACCGGCTCGTGCAATACCAGGCGTTCCACCGCCTCGGCGTCCTGGCCTTTGGGTGTCGTCGGCAGATCCTCGAGATCGACGTCCAGCGAAGCCATGCAGCCCACTGCCCCGGCCGCCGTCTGGCGCAGCTTGGCCAGGCCGCAAGGTGCGGTGCAACGCGGACCCTGGAAGTCGACCGCGAAGCGGCGCAGGTTCTCGAAGCGGCCCTGCAAGACCTCACCGGGCGCCGAGGTGTAGACGGCGACCCCGGGGGTGGCGAAAAGTTTGGCCATGTGGGCCGGGCCGGAATCGGCCAGTACGGCATAGTCGAAGCCGTCGATGGCCGCCAGCAGCTCGCCGATCGAGGCGAAGCCGTCGATCACCGTCACGCCGGCCGGCAGCCGGTGCTTGAGCTCGCGGGCATAGAGCACGCCCTGGTGCTGGCTGCGGTTGAGGCATAGCGTCACCTCGCCCTCCGCGACCAGGGCCTGAGAGAGTGCTTCCGTGAGCGCCACCGGCAGGGTGCGCAGCGGCGACGAAGCCAGCGGCAGCAGGCCGAAGTGCGGCTTGGCCTTGGGCGCAAATGGCCGTGCCCGGGCCGGATAGCGCGGGCTCGGCTCGAGGCCGAAGGCGGCCAACAGGTCGGCCTCCATGTCGACCGGCCAGATCTCGATGTCGCGCCGGTTCTCGAGCTGGCCGAGATCGATGACCACGTCGTAGCGCTTGAGCTGGCGCCGCCCCAGCCACAGCGTATGCACCTCGACGCGTTCGGAAAGCAGGTAGATATCGGCCGTCGAGCCGGCGCAGAAGACACCCAGGCCGGCCGGCCGGTGGCGGCCGGCGAAAGCCTCGAGAAAAAGCAATGTGGCGACGTTGCCCCCCAGCGCCTGCGAGGGCAGCAGAAACAGCACCCGCCGGCCGCGAAAGCCGGTCTCGGCCCAGCGCTCGGGCGCCAGCACGGGGATGCGGCGATGGGCGGCCAGGATGCGGAAGACCTGGGGATTGGCCGCCACCACGCGGTTTGAGAACTGGCTCAGCGAGGTCAAGTATCGCTCGCCGCTGACGCCTTCCTGGGCCGTCGTCGGCGAGGCGTTTTGCTGGCTGAAGCGGAAGGGCTGGTTGGCGCTAAATTCGAGCAGCGGCGTCGAGCTCCGATGGCTGCCTTTGCCTTTCCCTGTGGTGCGGCGCGCCACGGCTCAGCCGTCGACCTTGATGGCGCGCAGTACGATCTGGCTTTCGGCGATCACGTTGTTGAGCTGACGCGCCGCTTGGGCCAGCTCGACCTCGCCGATCTCGCCGCTCTCCAGGCGCCGGCGCCAGATCTCGTCGGGCACCAGGTTGACCGAGACGAGTTCGAAGTCGACGCCCGTCTGCAGGCCCAGTGGCGTGTTGCCGAAGCCCTTGGCCAGCCACTCGCGGTTGCGCCGGACCGAGAAGAGCTCCAAACCCTGCGGCGTGATGGGGCGCACGTGGGTGGGATCGTTGAGGTAATGGTCGTGCCTGGGATGGGGCACGATGACCCTCACCGAAGCGCCCGGTCGGCAGACCCGCCAAAGTTCCTTGATGATGCCGAGGTAGACTTCCGGCTGGCGCCCGAGATGTTCGAGCACATGCTTGAGCAGCACCTCCTGGGCGGCGTTGTCGGGCCAGGGCCAGGGCAGGGCCTCGAGGTCGACGATCTCGTCGGCCCCGCCGTCGGGGACGATGTCGACGTTGTGATAGCCCTCGATCCTGTCGTGGCCGCAGCCCAGATTGAGGCGCATGAAATTTTCCTCGTGGTCGCCCGGCGCGGCGGCGGAGTCTAGCACCCGATTTCCGGGCTCGGCAACGCGCCCCGGAGCGGCTCTCTCATGTTCTTGACAGGGGGGGGAAAAACCGCTTCCTTGGCGCCGCTCCCGGGGGGCCGGAACTGCTCCCCACGATCGATGCCGGAGACCACCATGACCGCCGAACATGAGCCGCTTCGCATTGCCTTGGTGGGACCCGCCGCCGACCAGGCCCTGGCGCAGCGCCTGGAAGCTGCCGGCCGGGCGCCCGGGGCGATTCTTTTGGCGGCCGGAGACGCCAGTTCCCTGTTGGCCGGCGGTGCGGCCGACGCTGCCCTGATCTGGCTGGCGGCAGGTGATGATGTTGCCGCCATCGCCAGCTTGGTGCCGCTTCTGGATTGGCTGGGACTGGCCCGGGCCAGCGTCGTCGCCGTCGAGGTCGACGGTGACGCCGAACGCCTGGCGGCGGCGCTGTCCGCCTGGCGCCAGGCCGCGCCGGCCGGCAACGAAGCACCGCTGGCGGCCGTACCGGTGAACGCCGCGGGTGAACGGCCGGCCTGGTACGAGGGACCTGGGCTGGTCGAGGCATTGGCTCGCCTGGAGGCCATGACAGAGCGGCGGCCGCCGCCGTTCAGGCTGCTGGTCGAGGCTGGCGAAAGCGCCCCGCCCGGCACCAGCCTGGCCGGGCGGCTGCTCGGCGGCCAAGCCGCGGTGGGCGACGAGATCGTGCTCTCGCCTTCCAACCAGGTGGCCCGCATCAGCGCCCTGGCAGGCGGTGAGCGCCTGGTGCTCGAGCTCGATCGTGCGGTCAGCGCCGAGGCCGGCGAAATCGTTAGCCTGACCGGCGACGCGCCCATCGAAACCGACGTCTTTCGTGCCCGCTTCCAGTGGCAGGAGGCAACGGAGCTGGAGGTCGGCGATGAGCTCGAGCTGGAGCTTTGCGGCCGCCACACGCCGGTGCGGGTGCAGTCGCTGGAGGCCGTGATCGGCCGCCCGCCGCCAGCGACCGCGGTGGCAAAGGGCGAACTGGCCGAGGCCATCCTGCGCAGCTACACCATGCTCGCCCTCGATGCTTTCGCGCACAGCCCGGCCAGCGGCCGTTTTTCCCTTTTGCGCCAGGGCCAGGTGGTGGGCCGGGGCATCGTCAGCATGGCTGGCTATGCCGATCAGCGCGACCTGGTCACCGTGCGCGCTACCAACGTCACCCGCGTTCCCCACACCGTGACCACCGAGGCCCGAACCCGGCTCAACGGCCATCGCGGCGGCGTGCTTTGGTTCACCGGCCTCTCGGCCTCGGGCAAGTCGACGCTGGCGGTCGAGGTCGAACGCCAGCTCTTTGCCCGCGACTTCCAGGTCTACGTACTGGATGGTGACAACATCCGCCACGGCCTCAATGCCAATCTGGGATTCTCGCCCGAGGACCGCTCGGAGAACATCCGCCGGGTCGGCGAGGTGGCGGCGCTGTTCGCCCGCGCCGGCTTCATCGCACTGACCGCTTTCATCTCGCCCTACCGTTCCGACCGCCAGCGGGCGCGAGAGGCGGCCGAGGGGGATTTCCACGAGATTTTCGTCGACGCCGATCTGGCGGCCTGCGAGGAGCGCGACCCCAAGGGCCTATACAAACGCGCCCGAGACGGCGAGATCCCCGATTTCACCGGCATCTCGGCACCCTATGAGGCGCCCGAGAGCCCGGAGCTGGCGGTCGATACCGTCAACCACGACGTGGCTGCCTGTGTCGAGCAGATCATCGACTATATCGAGAGCGAACTCGGCACCGAGGCGGCACAGCGGCGTTCGGCGGGGTAGCCCGCCTTCAAATGGCCCGGAAAATCCGGCTCCAGTAGGGCGTCTCGAGCAGCGGCGCCAGGGCATCGAGGTATTCCGGGGCGTTCGAAACGAGCGTCAGGCCGGGACCGGGTAGCTCGCGGCTTTGGCAGCTTTCGTGGCGGAAGACGATGTCGCTGCCTTGGGTGCGGTGGACGGTGTAGTCGTACCAGGCCAGCCAGGTCGGGTTCATCGAGATCTCGCCGGCAAAGGGCGGGGCCTCGAGGTGGGAGGCGAAATCGGGATCGTAACCGAGTTCGGCCAGCAACTCGCCATAGCCCAGGTCTTCCAGGATGGGACGGTGGGCCGAGGTCAGCCAGCGCCGCCACTTGCCCCGTGCCCGGCGCCCAGAGGTGGCTGCGGCCCATCACGGCGTCGGCCGAGCCCGCCTGCTGCAGGGTGCGGTTGAGGTAGCGCTCGGCGAGGTCGCGGGACTCTGTTTCGTCGAGCGCCAGGCCGAGCAGTTGGCCCAGCGCCTGCACCGCCGCCGCCGGCTCGGCCATCAGATCCTCGTAGCGGGCGAAGTGGAGCCGTCCCCGGTTGGCCAGCGCGCACTGGAACCATTCGGCCAGCGCCGCCGCCTGGCAGCGGAACCAGCCAAGGTCGTGTAAGACGGCGTCGGGCGGGCGCCAGTACTTGGCGGCCAGCGAGACCAGCACGTCGAGCGGGTGGCGGCAGACGGCGACGGAGGTGTAGTTGAGCGCATCCATCTCGTCGAGGATGGCGGCGCTGGGTTTATGGTGGGTTTCGAAGCGATAGGCCGCCAGTTGGCTGTGGGCGCGCAAGCCCGCCACGTAAAGGAACTTTTCCGAGGCAAATCCGCGTTCGTCGGCACTGGGCCGGTAGGGGCCGCCGCTCATGGCCAGGTCTAGGCCGCCCAAGCCGATCTGGCGATGCTGGGTGACCCAGATGCCGAGGCCGCGGCAGAGCGTCACCAGGGCACCGGTGAGGAAATTCATGTGCTCGTTACAGAGGATGCGCAACAGGTTGGTGGTGAGGTCGATCTCCGGCTCCTCGTCCCCCAGCCGGAGCAGCAAGATTTCGTAAAGCAAATGCCCGATTACCGTGTTGCCGCTGCTGGGATAGCCAAACAGCGCCACGCCGGTGGGAAAGGGTGCGGCCAGGTAGGCCTTGATGAAGGCGGGGTGCAAAATCCTGCCCTCGAGCCCCCATTTGTTGATGGCCGCCACGGCGCCCAGCTCGAAGGCCGTGCTCGAGCGGTCCGGCGAGCGGCTGGCGATGATCAGTGGTGGCTGGCCGGCGGCAAAGTGTGCCGCCGCGGCCTCGGCCTCGGCATGCACCGGCACGCCCTCGACGTCGGCCGGGCCGTCGTCGGCGATGTAGAAGGCCACGGGAAAGCCCACCCGTTCGAGCAGTTGCGCGTAATAGGCGCTCCAGTCGTTGAGGCCGAAGATTGCCACCTTCTGGCCGGGCGGCAAGGGACGAGAATCCGACATGCAAATTCGATTCGGGCAATTTGAGCTCGGTTGGGCCGTCTCAGCATAGCAGGAAACCGCCCCCAGCCCGGATTCTGCCTTTGTTGCAAGGGGTTATTAACAGCATGAACAAAATGTTAAATACATTTGATCAAAATATATTTTAAATTTCAGGTAATATCCATCGATTACCCTGGGGCTGTACTGAACCGGAAAATCGGCAGCGCCTGAACCTTGTCCACGCTAACCAACATTGCGCTTTTCGACCCCCGCGGCACGACCGCGGTCAAGCCCGCCGCGCGTCCGGCCGGCACGCGCTTCGACGATCTCCTGGGCCGCCAGCGGCCGCGCTTTCGCCGCGCCCCCGATGACGATCTCGGCATTCATCTAAAAAGGCGGCGCTCCGACGCTGCCGCCGAGGGCCTGGCCCGCGAGCCCGCGGCGGGCGGCGAACGGGCCAACGACAACCGCCCCGAGAGCGCTGCCCGGCGCGGGCTCAGCGATCCCTTTACCACCCGGGCCGACCGTTTCGGTGGCCTTTTGCATCTCGATGTCGGCTTCTTGGCGCAGGTCATCTCGCAGGAAGTGATGCCCGAGGACGGCGCCCACAGCTCCCGCTACAGCGCTGCCGGCTCGGCCGCCTACCGCGCCACCATCCAACGCACCGACGCCTATCTGGTGCCCGATCTTGAAGAGCTGCTTGTCACCTAGCCCGGCCCCTGGCACTCTCGCGCTGACCTGAAAGCCAGCGTAGCGAGCCATGTCGAATACCGTCACCGAATTGATCGAGGCCGGAGCCGCCGAGGCCCCGGCGCTGGGCGCCCCGGGGCGGCCGGAGCTCGACTACGCCGGGCTGAGAAAGTTGGCCGCCGAGGTGCGCGGCGCCCTCAACGCCGCCGGCATCGGGCGGGGCGACCGCCTCACCATGGTGCTGCCCAACGGCCCCGAGATGGCCGCCGCCTTCGTCGCCGTGGCCGGCGCCGCCACCACGGCGCCGCTCAACCCGGCCTACACGGCCGACGAGTTCGCCTTCTATCTCGACGATCTGGAAGCCCGGGCGCTGCTGGTGGAGGCGGGTTCCGAGAGCCCGGCCCTGCAGGTTGCGGCCGAGCGCCGGATTCCGATCATCGAACTCCGGCCGCAAGAGGGGCCGGCGGGACGCTTCACGCTTTCTTCCGCAACCGGCGGCGAGGCTGCCAAGCCGGGCCCCGCCGGGCCCGACGACGTGGCCCTGGTGCTGCACACTTCGGGCACCACCTCGCGGCCCAAGCTGGTGCCGCTGAGCCAGCGGAACGTTTCAGCCTCGGCCGGCCACATCGGCGCCACCCTGGGGCTGGGTCCGGACGACCGCTGCCTCAACGTGATGCCGCTTTTCCACATCCATGGCCTGATGGCGGCGCTCTTGGCCAGCCTCGGCGCCGGCGCCTCGGTGCATTGTGCGCCGGGCTTCAACGCGCTCAGCTTTTTCGCCTGGCTGGCCGAGGTCGAAGCCACCTGGTACAGCGCCGTGCCTGCCATGCACCAAGCCATCCTGGCTCGGGCCGGGCGCAACCGCGAGATCATCGCCGCCCACCGCTTGCGCTTCGTGCGCTCCTCGAGCTCATCGCTGCCGCCGCAGGTGCTGGCCGAGTTGAGCGCCGCTTTCGCTTGCCCGGTGGTCGAGGCCTACGGCATGACCGAGGCGGCCCACCAGATGGCCTCGAACCCGGTCGACCGGGACCGCGTCAAACCCGGAACGGTGGGGCTGGCGGCGGGACCGGAAGTGGCCCTGATGGACGCCGCCGGCGAGCTGCTGGAGGCGGGCCAGACCGGCGAAATCGTCATCCGCGGGGCCAACGTCACGGCTGGCTACGTGGCCAATCCCAAGGCCAACGCCGAGGCCTTCACGAACGGCTGGTTCCGCACCGGCGACCAGGGCTGGATCGACGCGGACGGCTATCTCACCATCTCGGGCCGGCTCAAGGAGATCATCAACCGGGGCGGCGAAAAAATCTCGCCGCGCGAGGTCGACGAGGTGCTGATGGACCACCCGGCGGTGGCCCAGGCGGTGGCCTTTGCGCTGCCCCACGACAAATTGGGCGAGGAAGTGGCGGCAGCGGTGGTGCTGGACGAAGGCGCAACGGCCATTGAGGCGGAGCTGCGCGACTTCGTGGCCGGGCGGCTGGCCGCCTTCAAGGTGCCGAAACGGATCGTGCTGCTTGACGAGATCCCCAAGGGCCCGACCGGCAAGCTGCAGCGCATCGGCCTGGCCGGCGTGCTGGGCATGACGGAGAAGGATTGAGGGTGGCATGAAAATCGCCGTCTTCGGCGCCGGCGCCATCGGCGGCCTGCTCGGCGCCCGCCTGGCCAAAGTTGGCGCCGACGTTACCCTGATCGCCCGCGGCCCCCACCTGGCCGCCATGCGGGCGGGTGGCTTGACGCTCATCGAAGCCGACGGCAGCCAAAGCACGGTGGCCGTCGCGGCCACCGACGATCCGGCCAAGGCCGGGCCGCAGGACTACGTCATCGTTACGCTCAAGGCCCATTCCGTGGCCGCCGTTGTCGCTGACATCGCGCCGCTGCTGGGCTCCGAGACGGCCGTGGTCTGGGCCGTCAACGGCATACCCTGGTGGTATTTCCACGGGCTGGCGGGGAATCACGAAAACCACCGCCTGGAATGCCTGGACCCGGATGACGTGCAATGGCGGGGTCTGGGACCCGAACGCCTCATCGGCTGCGTCGTCTGGTGGGCTTCCGAAGTCGTCGAGCCCGGCGTGGTGCGCCACGAATACGGCAACCGCATGCCGCTGGGCGAGCCCGACGGCAGCCGAAGCGCGCGCGCCAAGGCACTCAGCCAACTGCTCATCGAAGCCGGCTTCAAATCGCCCTTGCGGCCCCGCATCCGCAACGAGATCTGGATGAAGCTCTGGGGCAACCTTTCCTTCAATCCCATCAGCGCACTGACCGCTGCCACCATGACCGGGATGGCAACCGATCCCGGCACCCGGGCCGTGGCCAGGGCCATGATGGCGGAGGCCCAGCAGGTGGCCGAGGCGCTGGGCGCCGAGTTCTCCATCGACGTCGATACCCGTATCGAGGGCGCCGCCGAGGTCGGCGATCACCGCACCTCGATGCTGCAGGACCTGGAGCGCGGCCGGCCGTTGGAGCTCGAGGCCCTGGTCGGCGCCGTGGCCGAGATGGGCCGCCTGGTGGGCAAGCCCACCCCCACCATCGACAGCGTTTACGCCCTGGTGGCCCAGCGCGCCCGCACCCGCTCGGCGGGCTCTTAGTGGCGACCTTGATTCGCGAGGAAACCGGAACCGACAGCGCTGCCATCGCCGCCGTCGTCGAGGCCGCCTTCGGCCGGCCCGAGGAGGCCGATCTGGTGGCCGCGCTCCGCGTCCAGGATGCCTTGACGATTTCCCTGGTCGCCGAGCGCAGCAATGCGCTGGTCGGCCATATCGCCTTCAGCCCCATCACCGTCGAGGCAAACCCGCATGATCTCTGCTGCCTCGGCCTGGCGCCACTGGCCGTGGCGCCGCACCAGCAGGGCCGCGGCATCGGCGGCCGCCTGATCAAGGCCGGCCTTGCCGCGGCGGCTGGCTGGGATCTGGTTTTCGTGCTCGGCGATCCCGGTTACTACGAACGTTTCGGCTTCGAAGTGGCCCAGCGCCACGGTCTGGCCTGCGAATACGAAGCCCCGCCCGAAGCCTTCCGGGTTCTCGAATTGCGCCCCGGCGCCCTGGCCGCCGTCAGCGGCACGGCGCGTTACAACGAGGCGTTTGCGGAGGTCTAGCCCGCATTTCTCACCTGGGGGCGACCCTTCGGGCGCCGCTGTCGCACCGACAGGGTGCGTCACGCTGCTTGCCCGATGTCCCACATCGCGCATTGCTGCGTTCCTACCCTGTCGGCGCGACAGCGACGCGCAGGCCATGACCCGGTGAGAAATGCGGGCTAGGCAGAGCGCCGCTAATAGCCAATCGCGCAGCCGTCCTTGCGCGGATCCGAACCGGCCGCCAGCGTGCCTTGCTGCCAGTCGATCCAGATGGCCTGGCCGCCGCCGAAGGGGCTGGCGACGCGGCTCGTGCTGTGGCCCAGGCCGCTCAAGCCGGCAGCCACCGCTTCGGGAACGCCGCTTTCCAGCCCGTAAACCCCGTTGAAGTGGAAACCGCGGGGGCAGTCGATGGCGGCCTGCGGGTCCATGCCGAAATCCAGCATGTTGGTCAGCACATGAACCTGGCCGACGGGTTGGAAGTGGCCGCCCATGACGCCGTAGGGCATGACGGCGCGGCCATTACGGGCCAGCATGCCGGGCATGATGGTGTGCAGGGGGCGTTTTCCGGGTGCGATGCAGTTGGGGTGGCCGGGCTCGAGGCGAAAGCCGCTGCCGCGGTTTTGCAGCACTACGCCGGTCGGGCTGCACAACCCCGAGCCGAAGGGATGGAAGGTCGAGTTGATGAAGGAAACGGCGTTGCGGTCCTTGTCGACGACGCTGAGGTAGATGGTATCGGGGTGGCCGGGCGGGCGGATGGCCTCGAGCGCCATGGCGCGGTCGCGGCTGACCTCGCGGGCCAACACCTGGGCGAAGTCCTTGCTGAGCAGGTTCTCCACCGGCACCTCGGCCTGGCGCGGATCGCCGAGGTAGGTCTCGCGCACATTGAAGGCCAGGCGCGTGGCTTCGCCCTCGAGATGAAAACGCTCGATGCTCAGGGGATCGAGGCCGGCAAACGAGAAATTCTTGAGGATGTTGAGCATCAGCAGCGCCGTGATGCCCGGGTTGTTGGGCGGTACCACGAAAACCTGGTGGCCGCGGTAGGTGGTGCTGATGGGGGCCAGGACCTCGGTCTCCTGGGTCGCGAAATCCTCCAGGGAATGCAGCCCGTCGAGGGAATTCAAGTAACCCACGATGTCTTCGGCTATGGGCCCTCTATAGAACCCATCCCGGCCCTCGGCGGCGATGGTGCGCAGCGTTGCCGCCAGGTCCGGCTGGCGGTGCACGTCGCCCACCGCCGGGGCTTTGCCGCCGGGCAGGAAGATGCGCGCCGCATTCTCGTCCCGGGCCAGCTTGTCGGCCGCCAACTGCCAGTCGCGGGCCACCCTCTCGTGCACCACATAGCCATCATCGGCAAAGTCGATGGCGGCGCCCAGCAAGCGGCCGAGTTCCATGGTGCCGAAACGATCGAGCAGCGTGGCCCAGGCGTCGATGGCCCCCGGTACGGTCACGGCGTGGCTCTCGTAATGCGGTATGCGCCCGATCTTGCGCTCCAGGTACCAGTCCACTGTGGCCCGTGCCGGGGCCCGGCCCGAGCCGTTGACGGCAACGATGTCGGCGCTGCCCTCGGGCGCCACCAGGGCAAAACAATCGCCGCCGATGCCCGTCGACTGGGGCTCGACGACGCAGAGCACGGCGCTGGCGGCGATGGCCGCATCGACGGCGTTGCCGCCGGCCTTGAGAATCTCGACCGCCGCCTGGCTGGCCAGGGGATGAGAGGTCGAGGCCATGCCGTTGAGCGCCCGTACCGCCGAGCGGCCGGGAGACTGGAAATCACGCATTTTTTTCCTCTCCGCGAAACCGGCGCAGTATGCACGATAGGAATCGCCGGGCACAATGTGGGCGGGAAGCGGGGAAAGGTTCGGGAATGGACGAGAAAGCCGACGTGTTGATCATCGGCGGCGGCGTCATCGGCAGTGCGGTGGCGTATTTTTTGGCGGCCGAGCCGAATTTTGCCGGCACGATCACCGTCGTCGAGCGTGATCCAACATACGCCACCTCGTCGACGGCGCTGTCGGTGGCTTCGATCCGGCAGCAGTTCTCGACGCCGGAAAACATCCGCATGTCGCTGTTCGGCGCCGAGTTCTTTCGCTCCGCCGGTCAGCACCTGGCCGTCGACGGCGAGGCCCCCGATATTGCCTTCCGCGAATCGGGTTATTTGTTCCTTGCCAGCGAGCAGTCGCTCCCCGTTTTGCAATCCAACCACCAGACGCAGATCGAATGCGGCGCCACTGTTGCGCTGCTGACGCCGGCCGAACTGGCCCAGCGTTTTCCCTGGTTGGCCGTAGACGACCTGGCGGCCGGCTCGCTGGGTCTGGCCAACGAGGGCTGGCTCGACCCCTATGCGCTGCTACAGGCCTTCAAGCAAAAAGCCATCAGCCTGGGGGTGCGCTACCGGCGCGACGAAGTGGTCGCTCTGGAGCGCCAGGGAAACGCCTTGGTGGCTGCCGAGCTCGCTTCGGGCGAAAAACTCGAATTCGCCATCGCGGTTAACGCCGCCGGCCCCCGCGCCGGCCGCCTGGCGGCCCTGGCCGGCCTTGAACTTCCCGTGCGGGCGCGAAAACGCATCGTCCATGTCATAGATTGCCCCCAGCCCATCAGCGACTGCCCGCTGGTCATCGATCCCACGGGGCTCTACTTCCGGCCCGAGGGCCAAACTTTCCTCAGCGGCATCTCGCCGCCCGCCGACCAGGACCCCGACCGCGACCGCCTGGAGGTCGACAACGACCTTTTCGAGACCATCTGGCCGCTGCTGGCGCGCCGCGTGCCGGCCTTCGAGACCCTCAAGCTCCAGCGCACATGGGCCGGCTATTACGCCTACAACACGCTCGACCAGAACGCCATCCTGGGGCCCCATCCCGAGGTCGAAAACTTCATCTTGGCCAACGGCTTCAGCGGCCACGGCCTGCAGCAAAGCCCGGCCGTGGGCCGGGCGCTCAGCGAACTCATAACGTTCGGCAGCTACGCCACGCTCGACCTCTCGCGCTTTGGCTGCGAGCGCATCATCGAACAAAAGCCGGTGCGCGAGCTCAACGTGGTCTGATCGCCTTTTACGGAATGGCGTCAAACTTCAATATCTAGCATCATGCTCGACGGCTTATACTATATCTCGTGGCCATCGCACAGTTTGACAAGACAGGAGAGTTACCGATGTCGGAACTTTCGATCGAACTCAGGTTGCTGGCCTATGCGGCCCTGATCTGCATCCTGCTCTGGCTTCCCTACGTCCTGGCCCGCGCCCAAACCTGGGGCCTAGCCGCCACGGCCGGCTATCCCGAGGACCCGCCGGCCCTGCCCGGTTGGGCACTGCGCAGCATTCGCGCCCACGCCAACTGGGTCGAAAACCTGGCGCCCTTCGCGGCCCTGGTGCTGCTGGCCCACGTCGGCAACGCCAGCAACGAAATGACGGCGCTGGGCGCCAGGCTCTTCTTCTGGGGCCAATTGGTCCGCACCGTCGTCCACATCGCCGGCGTGCCCTGGATCCGTACGGGAGCGTTCATGGTGTCGTGGCTCGGTATGGTGCTGATCTTCTTGCAGGTGATCGGGTACTAAAAGCGCCCCTGGCGCCGCTTAGATCCGTAGCGCCGATAGATCCGGGGCCGGCGCCGCGTCATCCGTGGGCCGGGCCGGCTTGACAGCCAGGCGGAGCTCGACGAGTTCCTCGTTCTGGCGCTCGGCCAGCGTTAGCGCCTGGTCGCGGCCGGCGCTGTATTGCTCGGGCCAGGGCTGGTCGGCCTGGCCGTAATGGGCCGCGGCGCGCAGCGTGAAGTAGGGATCGGACAAGTGTGGCCGGGCCAGGACGCAGAGATCGGCGCGGCCGGCCGCGATGATGGTGTTGACCTGGTCGGCGCTGGTGATGTTGCCCACCGCGATGGTGGGAATGCCGGCTTCCAGGCGGATGCGTTCGGCGAATTGGGTCTGGAACATGCGGCCGTAGACGGGTTTGGCCCGGGTCGAGGTCTGGCCCGCCGAGACGTCGATGATGTCGCAACCCAGTGCCTTGAGCCCGCGCGCCAGCTCGACCGCTTCGGCCGCCTCGAAACCCTCGCCGGGTACCCAGTCGGTGGCCGAGAGGCGCACGGATATGGGTTTCTGCCAGACTTCGCGCACAGCCTGGAAGACCTCGAGGGGGTAGCGCAGGCGGTTTTCCAGGATGCCGCCGTAGTCGTCGCCGCGCTGGTTGGAAAGCGGCGAGATGAAGCTCGAGAGCAGGTATCCGTGCGCCATGTGGACTTCGATCATGTCGAAGCCGGCTTCCTGGGCATAGCGCGCGGCACGCACGAATTCGTGGCTTACCCGGCCCATGTCTTGGCGGTCCATCTGGCGCGGCACTTGGCTATGGGGGAACCAGGGCAGCGGCGAGGCCGATATGATCGGCCAGGAGCCTTCGTCCAGCGGTTCGTTGTCGCCTTCCCAGATCAGTTTGGTCGCCGCCTTTTGTCCGGCGTGGCCCAGTTGCAGGCAGATCTTGGCGGCTGAGCTGGCGTGCACGAAATCGACGATGCGAAGCCAGGCGTCGCACTGGGCTTGGTTGTAAATGCCGGTACAGCCGGGCGTGATGCGGCCCTGGGCCGAGACGCCGGTCATTTCGCTGAAGACCAGTCCGGCACCGCCGACGGCGCGGCTGCCCAGGTGCACCAGGTGCCAATCGCCGGGCAGACCGTCCCGGGCCGAATACTGGCACATGGGCGAGACCACGACGCGGTTTGCCAGCACCAGGTCGCCAAGCCGGAAGGGCGTGAACATGGGCGGCGGATTACCTGCCAGGGGCAGGCCTTTCTTTCTCACGTCCTCGGCGAACCAGGCGTCGATGCCGGCGATGTAGTCCGGGTCGCGCAGCCTGAGATTCTCGTAGGTCACGCGCTTGGAGCGGCTGAGCAGACTGAAGGCGAACTGTTCGGGCTCGAGGCCGTGGTAGCGTTCGGTGTCCTCGAACCAGATCAGGCTGGTCTCGGCGGTGCGTTGCAGCCTGGCCACTTCGTCCTGGCGGCCGCCCTGGTAGGCGGCCAGGGCGTCGGCCACGTCCGGGGTGGCTTGCAAGGCCTCGTGCAGCGCGATGGCGTCCTCCATGGCGAGCTTGGTGCCCGAGCCGATGGAGAAATGCGCCGTGTGCAGGGCATCGCCCAGCAGCACCACGTTGCCATCATACCAGCGCTCGTTGCGCACCGTCGGGAAGGTGCGCCAGAGCGAGCGGTTGGCGACCAACTCGTGGCCCTCGAGGTGGGCGGCGAAAAGCTTCTGGCAATAGGCCAACGTGTCGCTCTCTGCCGCCTGGTCGAGGCCGGCGCGGCGCCAGGTCTCCTCCGTGCACTCGACGATAAAGGTGCTGGTCTCGGCCTCGAACTGGTAGGCGTGGACGCGGAAGAGGCCGTGCTGGTTTTGCTCGAAGATGAAAGTGAAGGCCTCCAGCGGCAAGCTGGTGCCGAGCCAGACGAACTTGTTCCGCCGCCAGTCCAGGCTGGTGCCGAAGGCCTCTGGGCGGGCGTCGCGAAGGGCGCTGTTGATGCCGTCGGCGGCCAGGATCAGATCGCTGTCGGCAAAGCCCGAGGGGTCAATGATCTCGTGTTCAAAATGCAGCGCACAGCCCGCGGCTTGGGCATGGTGTTGCAGAATCTGCAACAGCTTGCGCCGCGACATGCCGCAGAATCCGTGGCCGCCCGAGCGCACAACCCGGCCGCCAAGGCGCACGTCGATCTCGTGCCAATAGGCGAAGCTGTCGACGATCTCGCGGTGGCTGGCGCGGTCATAATCGAGAAAGCCCGACAAGGTCTCGTCGGAGAACACCACGCCGAAGCCGAAGGTGTCGTCGGGCCGGTTGCGCTCATAGATGTCGATCTGGCGGTCCGGCTCGGCCTTTTTGGCCAGCAGCCCGAAGTAAAGCCCGGCGGGGCCGCCGCCGACGATGCTGATCTTCATGATGCGCTTCCGGGAAAGAGGAATTTGCGCAATTATGGTAGGTCTAAAGCGCCCGGAAACAAGCGGAAGCGGCGAAATGGCAGGGGTCAGCAGGACCATGCGGGGCGCCCTGGCCGGTGTGCCGGAGGGCGCCGGGGCCTATGCCCTGGTGCTGGACTTGCGCGCTCCCAGGCGGCTGCCCCAGCGCCTGGCGCCGCAACCGCTGGCGCCGGGGCCTTACCTTTACGCCGGCAGCGCCCGGGGGCCGGGTGGCCCGCGAGCCCGCCTGGCGCGGCACCTCAGGCGCCAGAAGCCGCGGCACTGGCACCTCGATTGGCTGACCGGGGCGCCGCCCGCGCTGGTCCGATTCTATGGTTTCGCGGCCTTCGCGGCGGCCGGCGAATGCGACGTCGTGGACTGGCTGACGGCCCGCGGCGCGACGCAGGTTCCGGGTTTCGGAGCCAGCGACTGCCGCCGTTGCCAGGGCCACTTGCTGGCTCTTTCAAGGGCGCCGGGGCTCGGCGAGTTGGCCGAAGCACTAGCGGGAACCCTGATCTGGAGCCGGGATATCCCAAGGATACGTTAACCAATCGCTGTTACAACCGGACCTGCCATGAACGCACTTGGACCCCTCCTCAAGCGGCTCCGGCGCGACGCCGGCGGCGTCACGGCAGTGGAGTACGGCCTCATCGCCGGGGCCTCATCGCCGTCGCCATCATCGCCATTGTGACGGCGCTGGGCAGCGATCTTACGAATATTTTCAACGACGTCTCGGACGGCCTGCAAAACGGCGGCTGAAGGCAGCCGCGATCCGTCAGATTGAGGCTGCGCCGTGCGGCCCACTGCGTTTACGCTAGCCCCCATGCTCGCCGAGTCCCTGTCCCCAATCGCAAAGCTCCCATGGCGCCGCCGGCCCGAGGTGATGCTGATGCTGATGGCCTCGGCCTCGGCGCTAGCCTTCGCCACCTGGAACGTGCTGCTCAACAACTTCGCCATCGAACGAGCGGCCTTCGACGGCGCCGACATCGGCGTGTTGCAAAGCCTGCGTGAGGTGCCGGGATTTCTTGCCTTCGCCGTGGTTTTCCTCTTGCTGGTCCTGGCCGAGCAGACCCTGGCCCTGGCGGCCCTGGTGCTACTCGGGCTGGGCATCATGGTGACGGGCTTTTTCCCCAGCTTCATGGGTCTCTGCCTCACCACGCTGGTGATGTCGCTGGGCTATCACTACTACGAGACCCTGCAAAGCTCGCTAGCGCTGCAGTGGTTCGACAAGCAACGCGCGCCGGCACTGCTGGGCCGCTTGATCGCTGCCACCTCGCTGGCCTCGCTGCTGGCCTATGCCCTGGTCTACGCCGCCATGGAATTGCTGGCGCTCGATTTCCGCTGGGTTTACCTGATCGGCGGCGCCACCACGGTGGCCCTGGCCGTCACCGCCCGCCTGGCCTTCCCAAGCTTTGCCGCCCAGGTGCCCCAGCGCAAGCAGATGGTGCTGCGCCGACGGTACTGGCTTTATTACGCTCTGGTCTTCATGTCGGGAGCGCGGCGCCAGATTTTTGTCGTCTTCGCCGCCTTCCTGATGGTCGAGCGCTTCGGCTTCGACGCCGCCGCCATTGCGCTGATGTTCCTGGTCAACTGCCTGGCCAACATCCTGTTTGCCGAGCGTATCGGCCGTCTCATCGGGCGCTGGGGCGAGCGCCGGGCGCTCACGTTCGAATACCTCGGGCTGATCCTGGTCTTCACCGGATATGCCTTCGTCGAAAGTGCCGCCCTGGCGGTGGGGCTCTACATTCTCGATCATCTGTTTTTCGCCATGGCCATCGCCATCCAGACCTATTTCCAGAAGATCGCCGACCCGGCCGACTTCGCCGGCTCGGCCGGCATGGCCTTTACCATCAACCACATCGCCGCGGTCGGCCTGCCGGTCGTGCTGGGGCTCTTGTGGCTGGCCTCGCCGGCCGCCGTCTTTCTCTCTGGCAGCGCCATGGCGCTGGCCTCATTAGGCCTCGCCCGGCTGGTGCCCCAGGCGCCCGCATCCGGACAGGAATGGCAGGCGCCGCAAATAATCACCCCTCTTCTCCGCAAAGAAAGGACCCCCTCATGACGGTGATCGACGTCCACACCCATATGCTCAACGACGAATGGCTGGCCCGCATCAAGCAGCACGGCGGGCCGCACTACTCCGTCAAGGAATTCAAGGGCCAGCAGGTGGTGCACATGGACGGCGCCCCCTTCATGACCTTGCAGGACGGCATGTTCGATTACGACCTGCGCATCAAGAACATGGACCAGGCGCGGGTCGACTTGGCCATCGTTTCGCTGACCTGTCCCAGCGTCTATTGGGGCGACGAGGCCGTGAGTGCCGAGAGCGCGCGCCTGATGAACCATGACATGGCGGCCCAACAAACCGCCTATCCCGACCGCATCCGCTGGTTCGCGACGCTGCCCTGGCAATATCCCAAAGCCGCCGTGGCCGAGCTCGAACGCTCGGTAGCGGCCGGCAGCGCCGGCGTCTTCGTCACCGCCAACGTGCGCGAGATGTCGCTCACCGACAAAACGCTCGCGCCCATCTGGCAGGCCATCGACGACCGGGCGCTGCCCGTGCTGGTGCATCCCGCGGCGCCGCCGGGCGTCGGTGCCATGGACATGTTCAGCTACAACCTGGTGGCTTCGGTGGGTTTCACCTTCGACACCACCTTGGCGGTCTCGCGCATGATCTTCGACGGCTTTTTCGAGCGCTACCAGAAGCTCCGCATCATCGCCTGCCACGGCGGCGGCTATCTGCCCTACCTGGCCGGCCGCTTGGACATCTGCTACGACAACATGCCGTCGACCCGCGAGCACATCGATCGCGCGCCCTCGACCTACCTGCCGCAGCTCTATTACGATTCAGTGGTCTTTAGCCAGGGCGCGCTTGAGCTATGCCTCAACGTGGCGGGGTCCGAGAACGTGCTCTACGGCTCCGACTATCCCCACAACATCGGCGACATGCGGGGCTGCCTGCTGCGCGTCGATTCGCTGCCCGCCGATAGCCGCTTCAAGGTCCGCGGCCGGAATGCCGAGCGCGTGTTCGGGCTTTAGATTACGCCGGCCCCACGCAGCCCCTCCAGCTCGGTTTCGTCGAGTCCGGCTTCAGCCAGGACCTCGTTCGTGTGCTCGCCATGCAACGGCGCCGGTCGCACCTCGAAGTCGAAATCCGTCATCTTCAGCGGGAAGGCCGCCTGGACGATCTTGCCATCGACCGGGTGGTCGTATTCGACGAACATCTCGCGGGCCCGGAAAAGCGCACTTTCGTGCGCCTCTTCAAGTGTCCAGACCGGGGCCACGCAGGTATCCAGATGCGCCAGCGTTTCGACCCAGTGGTCGCGGGTGTCGGTGAGGAAATGGGCGGCGATGGCGGCGTGGATGGCGGCCGCCTCGGGGCCTTCGGCGTACTGCTTTTCGCCCCATTCGGAGTGGCCGATGGCGTCACAGAAATTCTGCCAAAAGCGCCATTCCAGGGCACCGAGGTGCACGTACTTACCGTCGCTTGTTTCTTAGAAGCCGTACCAGGGGTACTTGCCCGAAATAATATCGTTGCCGCGTTCGGGGACGCTTCCGTCGGCGTTCCAGCTCGACATGGGGATCACCGTCATGTCCAGCGTACAGTCGGTGATCGAGGCGTCGACATAGCGCCCCCGGCCCGAGCGCCGGGCGTCGTAGAGCGCCGCCAGCATGCCCATCAGAGCGCCCGTGGTGCCGCCGGCGATGTCGGCGAACTGGAAGTTGGCGTCCGACGGCGGGCCGCCTCGGCTGCCTATTTGGTCGGTTAGGCCGGCGTATGAGGCGTAGTTCATGTCGTGGCCGGCCCGGCCACTGAGCGGCCCGGTTTGGCCGAAACCCGAGAGCGAGCAATAGACCAGCCGCGGATTGAGCGCGCTCAAGGTTTCGTAATCGAGCCCGAGCTCGGCCATGGCACCGGGCCGGAAGCCCTCCAGCAGGATATCGGCGTTGGCCGCCAGTCGCCCAACCGCGTCGCGGCCCTCCGGCCTGCGGTAATCGATGCGCAGCGACCGCTTGTTGCGGTTGAGCACATGGAAACGGGCCGAGTTCTCGCCACTCATCGGCCCGATCTTGCGGATGTAGTCGCCGAACTTGGTGTCCTCGACCTTGATCACGTCGGCGCCCAGGTCGCCCAAAAACATGGCGGCCAGCGGCCCCGGCAGGAGGCGGGTGAATTCGAGTACGGTAACGCCCGCCAGCGGCTTTTCGGCCATGTTGCCCCCTACTTCTTGTAAGCCTTGCGGCTGGCCAGGGTCATGGTGTTGAGCTGTTGGCCGCCGTCGATGTCGATCTCGGCGCCGTTGAGGTAGCCCGACTGGGGGCCGCAGAGGAAGGCGATGACGTTGGCCACCTCCTCGACCGTGCCGAAGCGCCGGACCGGGCTGGTGGCCATCAGGCCGTCGCGGATCTCGGTTGGCATGGCCAGTACGGTTTCGGTCTCGATGAAGCCGGGCAGCACGGTGTTGCAGGTGACGCCGTGGCGGCCGTGCTCGACAGCGACGTTGCGGGCCACGCCCAAGAGACCGGCCTTGCTGGCGCTGTAGCCGATCTGGCCGGGCAGGCCGCCCCGCGCCGCCGTCGAGGAGACGTTGACGATGCGGCCCCAGCCCTTGTCGATCATGGCCTGGATGCTGGCCTGAATCATGTTGAAGGTGCCGCCGAGGTTGACGCCGAGCTCCCACTGCCATTTCTCCGGCGTCATGCGGGTGAGCGGCGCGATGTTGGCCACGATGCCGGCCACGTTGGCCAGGATGTCGGCCGGGCCGAGCGCCTCGGCCGCCGCCGCCACGGCGCCGCGCACCGCCTCGGGATCGGCGATGTCGACGACCTGGGTAGTGGCGCGCCGCCCCATGTCCTCGACCGCCCGGGCCACCTCGGCGACCTCGGGATTGATGTCGAAGAGCGCTACGTCGGCGCCCTCGGCCGCCAGGCGTTCGGCGCTGGCCCGGCCGATACCCTGAGCGGCGCCGGTGACGATGGCGATCTTGTTTTCGAGTGTCATGCGATGGCTCCCGGTTTTGCTCCCGGCGGCAAGTCTATCCGGCCCTCAGGTCGCCGTCGCGTGTTTGCCGACGCGGCCCCGGTCGCGCTTGTCGTAGAAGGCCTGCAAGCGCTCCATCACCGGCGGGTTGGCAACGCCCGTATAGCCGTAGATGCAATCGATCCTGAGCTGGTCCTCGAGATTGCGGCCGATCATCTCGAACACCGTCTCCTTGGCCGAGCGGATGGCCCAGGTGTCGTTGCGCAGGATCTTCGACGCCGTCTCTTCGGCCGCCGCCAACAACTCGCCGTGCGGCACCACGCGGCTGACCAGGTTGACCTGTTGCGCCCGCTGGGCCTCGATGGGCTCGCCGGTGAGCAGCATCTCCAGGGCGAACCCGCTGCCGCAGATGTTGACCAGCCGGGCCACGCCGCCGTCGCCGTGGTGGTAGCCCCGGCGCACCTCGAAGGAGCCGAACTGAGCCTGATCGGAAGCGATGCGAATGTCGCAGGCCATGGCCAGCTCGAAGCCGCCGGCCAGGGCCCAGCCGTTCACGGCGGCGATGATGGGTTTCAAGATGCGGTGCTGGCCGCGGGTGATACCGCCAAAGCCGTCGGCCACCTTTTGGCGGGGATAGAGGGCGTCGGCCGTCAGCAACGGCGGAATGTAGTGCTTGAGATCGGCACCGGCGCAAAACGCTTCGTCGCCGGCCCCGGTGAATATGGCCAACTCGACCTCGTCGTCGGCGTCGAATTCGGCCCAGGTTTCCCACAACAAGCGATGGGTGTCGGGATCGATGCAGTTCATCACCTCGGGGCGGTTGATGGTGACGTTGGCGATCTTGCCCCGCTTTTCGTAAAGCACGGTCGGCATAGGGTTCTCCTCGAGTGGAACGAATCGTGCGGTGTCAGCCGTCGGCGCCGAGCGCCCGGCTGAGGTAATCGCGGATTTCCAGGTGGTAGGCGGCCGCCAGTTCGGCCTCGCTGCGGCCGGTGACGCCGGCCAGGGTGGGCAGGCCGGCCTGGAAGTAGCTGATCGAGCCGATCATGTGAAAGAGGAAGAGCATGGCGTCGGGGCGTGAGAAACGGCCGGCCAAAGCCTCGTCCACCAGGCCGGCCATGCGGTGCAGCACCTCGCCGAAGATCCAGTGCTCGACGCGTTCGGTGCGGCCTACGTTGTCCATCAGCTCGCGCATCACGATCTGGGCGTAGTGGGGCCGGCGCTCGGTCCACTCGAGCAGCGCATCGGCCAGCGCCATGACCCGGCCGTCGGGCGCCAGGCCGGCCTCGGCTGCCTGGGCGTAGACCTCCTCGAGGCTCTCGGCGATGCGCTCCAGCACGGCCGCATAGATGGCGGCCTTGCTGGAGAAATGGTGCAACAGCGAGGCGTTGGGCATGCCCAGCCGGCGGCCCATGTCGCGCAGGCTGGTGCCGTAGAAACCCCTGGCGGCAAAGCCCTGCTCGGCCTCCTGCAAGAGCCGCTCGCGGGTCTCCTTACCGCGTTGGACGCGGCTGCTCGGAGCTTGTGTTTCTGTCTGCATTTCATTTCTACCGATCAGTTGGTAAGTATAATAGGCAATCCCACCAGGTTTGTAAAGCCCCGCCGTTTCCGGTTTCCTTCGCCGCCCTGGTGTGCCAACGTTGAAGAGGAAAAAAGGCCCCCGTGGGGCCCGGCGGGGGGCCACAGAGCGGGAGAGAAAAATGGCCAAGGACATCGTGAGAATAGGCGGCGCCGCCGGTTTCTGGGGCGACACCAACGCGGCCCCGGTGCAACTGGTGGAGGGCGGCAAGCTCGACTACGTGGTTTTCGACTACCTGGCCGAGGTCACCATGTCGATCCTGGCCCGGGCCAAGGCGAAGAACGCGGACGCCGGCTACGCTATCGACTTCATCCAGTACGTCATGCCGGCCATCGTCAGGCCGGTGGCGGAACAGGGCATCCGCGTCATTGCCAACGCCGGCGGCATGAATTCCCAGGCCTGCGCCGAGGCCGTGCGCAAGATCGCCGCCGAGGCCGGCGTCAGCCTCAAGGTAGCGGTGGTGCTGGGCGACGATTTGATGCCGAGACTCGACGAGGTCCGGGCGCTCGGGCCCACCGAGTGGGCCAGCGGCGAGGCGTTGCCGGAAAAACTCGCCAGCATGAACGCCTATCTTGGTGCCTTCTCCATCGCCGAAGCCCTGGCCGATGGCGCCGACGTGGTGATCACCGGCCGCGTCGTCGACAGTGCCGTGACGCTGGCGGCCTTGATCCACGAATTCGACTGGCAGGTGGACGATTACGACCTGCTGGCGGCCGGCAGTCTCTGTGGCCACATTCTCGAATGCGGAACCCAGGCCACCGGCGGCAACCACACCGACTGGCAGCTCGTGCCGGGCTGGGACGACATGGGCTATCCCATCGCGGAATGCAAAGCCGACGGCTCCTTCGTGCTGAGCAAGGTGGACGGCACCGGCGGCCTGATCACGCCGGGCACGGTGGGCGAGCAGATGCTCTACGAGATCGGCGACCCGCGGGCCTACCTCTTGCCCGACGTCTCCTGTGATTTTACCGCCGTCACCATGACCCAGGCCGGAGAAAACCGGGTGGCGGTGAGTGGTGCCCGTGGACGGCCGCCGAGCGCCACCTACAAGGTCTCGGCCACCTACATGGACGGCTTTCGCTGCGCCACCTCGGTAATGCTGGGCGGCCGCGACGCCGCCGCCAAGGCGCGGCGCACGGGCGAAGCCATCTTCGAGCGCACGCGGCGCATGTTCCGCGAACGCAATCTCGGTGATTATCGCGAAACCCGCATCGAGACCTTCGGCGCCGAAGAGATGTACGGCGCCCAGACCCGCGCCGGCGCAGCCCGCGAGATCGTGCTCAAGGTCTCGGCGAGGCACGACCAGAAGGAGGCGCTGGATCTCTATTCGCTGGAAATCGCCCAGGCGGCGCTGGGCGCGGCGCCCGGCATCAGCGTTTTCCAGCCCGGCCGGGCGCGTCCCCAGCCGGTGATCCGGCTGTTTTCCTTCCTCATCGACAAGGCCGCCGTGCCGGTCGAGGTCGACGTCGAGGGCGAAAGCCGGCCCAGCGAGCTGGCGACGGACGGCGGATTCGATCCGGCCAGCCTGCCCGACCAGACTCCGGCTCTTCCCGAATCGGATCCCGAGGATCCGGTCACCGTGCCGCTGATCGCGCTGGCTTATGGCCGCAGCGGCGACAAGGGCAACCATGCCAACATCGGCCTGGTGGCCCGGGATCCTGAGTTCCTGCCCTGGATCAACCGGGCCGTCACCGAGGCGGCGGTGGCGGAATATTTCGAGCACTATCTCGAGGGCAACGTGGTGCGCTACCAGCTGCCCGGCATCCATGGCCTCAATTTCATGCTGCTGGATGCGCTTGGCGGCGGCGGCATCGCCTCGTTGCGCACCGACCCGCAGGGCAAGGCCTACGCCCAGATGCTGCTGGATTTGCCGGTCAGCGTGCCACGGGCGCTGGCCGAGGCCCATGAGTTGCCGCAAGAGGAGGCCCAGGACGCGGCGTGAGCGATCCGGTCGTCGAGCGGCGTGAGCACTGGCAGGGGGTCTACGCCGGCAAGGAAGTCGACCAGGTGGGCTGGCACCAGACCGAGCTCACGGTTTCGCTGGAACTGATCGGGCAAGCCGGCCTGGCCGCCGGGGCGGCGGTGATCGACGTCGGTGGCGGCGCCTCGACCTTGGCCGACAGCCTGCACGGCTTGGGCTACGCCGTCACCGTGCTCGATACCACGGCGGCGGCCATCGAGGCCGGCCGGGCGCGGCTGGGAGACCAGGTCAACTGGCTGCAAGCCGACGTCACGACCTGGCGGCCTGACACCGAATTCGATCTCTGGCACGACCGCGGGGTCTTTCATTTTCTCACCAAGGCGGCCGAGCGCGCCGCTTACCTCACGACTCTCGGCGCGGCCCTGAAGCCGGGCGGCCACATCGTCGTCGGCACCTTCGCCATGGACGGCCCGGAACGCTGCTCCGGCCTGCCCGTGGTGCGCTACGACGCCGCCCGCATGGGCCGCGAGCTGGGCCCCGGGTACGCCTTGCGGGCCGAGGCCTTCGACGATCACGTCACGCCTGGCGGCATGGTCCAGCGCTTCTGGTTCGGGCTATTCCGTAGGGTTTGAACGTCCCTCAGATGCTGCCGCCCGAGATCGGCAGGTGGCCGAGATCCCCCTGGGCCAGATGGTGGGCCTGATTGAAGACCATGTAGGCGCCACAGCGCTCGCAGTCGACGTCGTTGCCGTAGCAGCAAAAGGTGCGCTCGAAACTGCCTTCGTCGCCCATGTATAGCGGCAGCACGTTACGCAACAGGCACTTTTCGCCATTCTCGCCGATTGATTCCATGCAGATGTCCGACATCATCATCTCGAGGGTTTCGATGTTCGATTTGATGAGGTTGGGGTGCTTTCGCTTGAGCGCCATCAGGCGCTCGACAACGCGGTCGCGTTCCTTGAGATCCCGCCAAAAAAGCGGGCTCTCGTCGTTCCGGGTGGGCACGTAGAAAGTAAAGGCGAGACCTGTGACGGGCCAGTCCTTGACCTGTTCGACGAAGTCCTCGAGGTGGGCCTCGTTCTGCCGCGTCAGCACCATCTGCAGCATCACCGAGGTGCCGTCGCCGAGCTCGCGGTCATGGATGGCGTCTTTGACCTTTTGGAAAACGCCTTCGCCGCGGATGGCGTCGTTGGGCTCTTCCGGCCCGTCCAGCGACACCGTCACCAGATGCCCGGGCACCGAGGGAATGCCATAGGTGCCGTTGGTGACGATGGAGCACTGCTCGAAGAGCTCCATGGCTTCGAAAACCAGGTCCTTGCGGATCATCGGCTCGCCGCCCATGAAGAGCATCGACTTGATGCCGTGCTTGTCCCGGAGCTGGCGCAACTGGTGCAGCATGTTGGCGTCGTCCATCTTGTCGCGCGGCGAGTTGGGATTGTCGTCGCGGTAGACGAAGCAATGGCTGCAATCGAGATTGCAGGCGTTGGTGACCAGAACCAGCGCCGCCGGAAAGCTGCGCTCGCCAAAATCGGTCGGGTTCTTGAGCTCGTTCTTGGCACCCATGTCGGCCTCCCTCCCTGTGCAGCCCGCGGCGATTGAGAACGTTGGGCCGGTGTGACAGTATATATCTCGTTTCCGAGATATACTCAAGGAAAGAATTTCGTATGCGAGATAATCCCCTGCGGGCGCGCTTCGAGGACTCGGCCGCCAACGAGTTGGGCCGGGTCTTCCGCCACCTCAACCGCAGCTTTGGCGAGGCCCTCAAGGGCCATGGCCTGTCGGCCCTGCAGGCCAACATGCTGATGGAACTGTGGCTCCAGGGGCCGCTCTCGGTAGGCGCCCTGCAGCGCCACATGTCGCTGGCCTCGTCGAGCCTCAGCGGTGCGCTGGACCGCATGGAGCGGGCCGGACTGGTGCGCCGCGTGCCCTCGCCCGAAGATCGCCGCTCGTTCGTCATCGAACCGGCGGATTGGCACGGCGATCAGAAACAGGCGGTGATGCAAACGCTGGTCGACACCGAGGATGAATTCTTGGCGCCCTTGAGCCCTTTGGAGCGTCGGCAGCTGCTCGGTTTGCTGCGCAAGATCAGCACCCCGGAGGCCTAGATACTGCCGCCCGAGATGGGAAAATGCCCGCTGTTGCCCCGGGCCAAATGGAAGGCCTGGT
The DNA here is from genome assembly GCA_030740435.1 of Alphaproteobacteria bacterium. Classification (NCBI taxonomy): domain Bacteria; kingdom Pseudomonadati; phylum Pseudomonadota; class Alphaproteobacteria; species Alphaproteobacteria bacterium. The sequence goes on from JASLXG010000186.1 coordinate 31,404, forward strand.
TGAAGACCATGTAGGCGCCGCAGCGCCCGCAATCGACGTCGTTGCCGTAGCAGCAAAAGGTGCGTTCGAAACTGCCCGCGTCACCCATGTATAGCGGCAGCGTCTTGCGCAATTCGCAGTTTTCGCCGTTCTCGCCGATGGTCTCCTGGCAGACCTCCGACAGCATCAGTTCGAGCGCCTCGACGTGGCTTTTGATCAGGCCGGGATAGCGGCGTTTGAGGGCTATGAGACGCTCGACCACGGGGTCGCGATCGGCGAGGTCCCGCCAGACCAACGGCCCGTGGTCGTCACGGGCAGGCACATAGAAGGTAAGTGCGAGGCCCGAGATGGGCCAGTCCTTGAGCTCCTCGACGAAGTCCTCGAGGTGGGATTCGTTTTGCCGCGTCAGCACCATCTGCACGATCACCGAGGTGCTGTCGGCCGCATCGCGGCCATGAATGGCCTCTTTGACCTTTTCGAACACGCCCTCGCCGCGGATGGCGTCGTTGGGGCGCTTTGGCCCATCCAGCGAGACCACCACCGTGTGCCCCGGCACGCTTGGAATGCCATAGGTGCCGTTGGTGACGATGGTGCTTTTGTCGAACAGCTTCATCCCCTCGAGCACCAGATCACGGCGGATCATCGGCTCGCCGCCCACGAACAGCATCGATTTGATGGCGTGCTTGTCCCTGAGCAGGCGCAACTGGTGCAGCATGTTGGCCTCGTCCATCTTGTCGCGCGGCGAGTTGGGGTTGTCGTCGCGGAAGACGAAGCAGTGGCTGCATTCCAGATTGCAGGCGTTGGTGACCAGGACCTGCGCTTCGACGTAGCTTTCCGGGCCGAAGTCGGTCGGCTCCCTGAGTTCGCGCTCCACCCTGGCCTTGGCCGTCATGGGGCCCCCTTGGCGCCTTGTGGCTAGCCCTTCTTCTTCTTTTCCGGCTTGGGCGGCCGCTCGGCGCCGAGGAATTCGTACCAGCCGCCCTTGGAATCGGGCTTGAACTTGGGATCGCCCTTGTAGCCGGCCAGGATCACCTTGCGGGCCAGCGCCGGCACGGCGTAGCGCTCGCCCAGCGTCTCGAAAAGATAGCTCTGGGCCTGCACGAAGCTGTCGAAGCTGGCGGTGTCGTCCAAGAGCTCGAAAACGCCCATGGGCCAACCCAGGCCGGTCTTGACCATCTCGTCGATCTCGGCCGGGCCGGCGACGCCGAGTTCGACCAGGCGGATGGCCTCGGCGACATAGAGGTTGATGAAACGCGTCATGAAGAAGCCCGGCGAATCCTTGACCACCACCGGTTTCTTGCCGATGGCGGCGAGGTACCCGACCACCTTATCCAGTTCGGCCTGGCCGGTGAGCTCGCTACGCCCCACCTCGACCAGCGGCAAGATGTTGGAGGGATAGAACCAGTGCGTGCCCACCAGGCGGCTGGTGTTATCCATCTTGGCGGCCAGCTCGGAGATCATGATGGAAGACGTGTTGGAGGCGAAGACGGCGTCGCTGGCAACGTGTTTTTCCGCCTCACAGAGCGCATCCTGCTTGACGTCGACGATCTCGGGAATGGATTCGAAGACCAAATCGGCGCCGGCCAAGCCCTTGGCGTAGTCGGTGCTGCCCGCGACCCGGCCCATGATCTCGGTGGCCTGATCCTCCGTGATCTTGCCGCGTTTTACGCCCTTTTGCAGGCCGAAAGGGCCCTTCTCGATGAGCTCCATGCCGAGGTCGATGCTGGCCTGCTTGCGCGAGACCAGGGTGACACGAACGGCGCTGGCCTGCAGGCAGGCCAGCGCAATGCCGTGGCCCATCAGGCCGCCGCCGCCGAGGATGGCGACGTGTTTGAATGCGTCCGCGCTCATGCTGCGTCCTCCTTTGCCCGGCCAAGGTTTTCCTGGATCAGCTCGATGGCCGATTCGGCGCTGGTGCCGGGACCGAAGATGGCGGCGACGCCCCATTCCTTGAGCTGCACTTCGTCGTCGGCCGGGATGACGCCGCCGGCCAGCAAGAGCACCTCGCCGAGGCCGATCTCCTCGAGGCCGGCGACGAGCTCCTCGAAGACCGGCATATGGCCGCCCGACGAGCTCGAGACGCCGATCACGTTGACGTCCTCTTCCAGCGCCGTGGCGACGATCTCGGGGGCCAGCAGGAAGTTGGTGAAGATGACCTCGAAACCGGCGTCGCGAAACTTCTTGGCGACATAGCGGATACCGCGGTCGTGGCTGTCCATGGCGGGTTTGGCCAGCAGTACGCGTACGGGTTCGCTCATGGTGATTCCTCCGCCTAATACTCGTGCGGTGCGTTCCAGCCCAGCGCGTCTTTCATGACCTTCATCATTTCGCCGTTGGTGGCGTCGGCCCGCGAGGCCTCGATGGCGGTCTCGATGATGTCGCCCCGGCCCAGATCCTTGATCTCGCTTTCGGCAAAGGCGGCCATGGCCTTCTCGAAGGCCGCCATGGCCTTTTTGTGGCGCTTCTGATCGCGGCTTTGGCGCAATTCGTCGAGGCGCTCGAGGGTCACGCGCTCGACCTCGGGATCGATCTTGAATAGGTCCTGCTGGTTCGACTCTTCCTCGGTCTGGTAGCAATTGAGGCCGACGACGCGGCGGCTGCCCTGGTTGATCATCTCGCGCCAGCGCTCGGCCGAGGCCTCTATCTGGCGGCGGATCCAGCCGTTGCGCTGGGCCTCGACGTAGCCGCCCTGGGCTTCGATCTCGTCGACCATCTCGAGCGCCGCGTTGGCGATCTGGTCGGTCAGCGCCTCGACGTAGTAGGAGCCGGCCAGGGGATCGGAGACCGAGGTGATGTTGGTCTCCTCCTGGATCACCTGTTGAACGCGCAGCGCCAGAGTTGCCGAATCCTCGGTGGGAATGGCGAAGGCCTCGTCGTAGGACGAAACCTCCATGGCCTGGACGCCCGACATGGCGGCGCCGAAGGCGTGCAGCGTGGTGCGCACAAGATTGACCAAGGGCTGCTGGGCCGTCAGCGCCGAGCCGGCGGTGTGGGTGTGGATGCGCACGTGCATGCCGCGCGGGTCCTTGGCGCCGAAGCGTTCCTGCATGGTCGAGGCCCAGATGCGCCTGAGCGCCCGGATCTTGCAGACCTCCTCGAAGAAGTCGTTGGACTGGGCGATCTGGAAGCCGATGCGCAGCAGCGCCTGGTCGGCATCGAGGCCCGATTCGACGCAAGCCCGCACCAGGTCGATGCCGTAGGCCAGCATCAGCGCGATCTCGTGCACGGCGTTGCCGCCAGCCTCCTCGATGCCGTAGCCGAAGAGGTTGGTGGTGTTCCAGCGCGGCATGTTCCTGGAACAGTAATGAATGAGCTCGACGGCCAGCTTGAGGCCCTGGGCGGGAGGGAACGTACTCATGCCGGTGTAGGCCGACTGGTGGTACCAGTTCATCGAGTTGCCGCGCAGATCGCCGGGGCCCAGGTCCCTTTCCTCGGCCAGCGCGATGTACTGCGCCAGCGCCGGAATCACCTGAAAGTAGGTGATGTGGATGACGTTCATCTTGGTCAGGTCCATGTCGGCAAACAGCGTCGCCATGTCGGCCTTGGTGTAGGTCGCCATGCCGCACTGGCCGATGCGGCCCCGGGCCCCGGGATGGTCGGGGTCGATGCCTTCATGGGAGACCAGGTCGTAGACCAGGTTGTAGAACTTCTGGCCGAAGTAGCCGATCATGCCTTGGGCCGAAAGGGCGTCCATGCGCTCGCGGGTGTGTTCCGGCAGGCCGTAGCCGATGACCGGCTGGTTGGCCCAGTGCATGAGTTGGTACTGGGCCGCCAGGTTGCCCCGCGTAAAGGGATACTGGCCCGGCGCCCCGATCTGGCTGAAATCGATACCCTCGACATCGTGGGGAAAGTAGGCCGTCTTGATGGGCAGGCCGGAATGGGTCTCCGGATTGCGCGCCCGGGCCGGTGCCTGGTTGCCGAACTTCTCGACCATCTTGGCGTAGGTCGCCTCGCGCTCTTCGCCCAGTTCCTGGGAAACCGCCAGGGTATCTTTGTCGAACATCGCCACCCTCCTGTCGCTGTCGATCAATTGGTTGGCGCGCTTTGCCGTGTTCGGTAACAATGCAAACCAAACAATCGTTAGGTTAAGGTATCGACGTGCCCCCGGGCGGTCAAGGGCAAAAATGTTGGGCCGGCAAAAAACACTTGCCAGGGCAAATCGAATCCCATACCTTAGCCAAACGATCGTTTGGTTAAAGACGGAAAACCGAAAGATCCGCGACGGGGACTGAACCCGGCCCGGCAAACAGCTCAAGGACCAGGACAAGGACAAGGAAAAATGGCCTCGCAAGCATATCTGGTTGATGGCGTGAGAAGCCCGATCGGCGGGCTGGGCGGCTCGCTGTTGCCGCTCAGGGCTTCCCAATTCGGCGCCACCGTGAGCCAGGCGCTGCTCGAGCGCAACGGCGTCAAGCCCACTGACATCGAGCACATCGTCGCTGGCATGGTGATGCATGATCTGATCGAATCGAACCCTGCCAGGGTGGTGGGCAAGCTCATCGGCGTGCCGGACGAGGTGGCGTCCTTTACCCTCAACATGCAGTGCTGTTCGGGCATGCAGGCGCTGATCCTGGCGGCCCAGCAGGTGGCGCTGGAGCAGTACGACTGCGTGCTGGCGCTGGGCCTCGAATCCATGAGCCAGGCGCCGCATATCGTGCGCGGCGCGCGCTGGGGGTTGCGCATGGGGGGGACCGTGTTTCACGACATGTTCACTGAAGCCTCCTACGCCGGCTCCAAGATGTGGGACGATCCCAAGGTCATGATCGACGTAGCCGAGAAACACGCCCGTGTCGACGGCGTCAGCCGCGAGGACATGGACGCCTACGCCGTGGTCTCCCACACCCGGGCGTTGGAAGCCATGGACGCGGGCCGGCTCGACGACGAGATCGTGCCCATCGAGGTGCCCCAGCGGCGCAGCGGCGCCAAGCTATTCGAGCGCGACGAACATCCCCGTCCCGGCATCAGCGTCGAGGCCCTGGCCGGATTGCCGCCGGTGCAGGAGGGCGGAACGATTACCGCCGGCAACGCCGCCGGCATGAACGACGGCGCTGAGGCGGCGCTGGTGTGCAACGAAAAGGGCTTGAAAAAGCTCGGCCTCGAGCCCTTGGCGCGCTTCATCATGCCGGGCATGGCCCAAGTGGGCTGCGATCCCAACCTGATGGGCTATTCCTGCGTCGACGCCCTCAACGCCGCCCTGCAAGCGGCCGAAATGCGTACCGAAGACCTGGATCTCATTGAATGCAACGAGGGCTTCGCGGTGCAACTGGTGGCCTGCCAGCGCCAGGGCCAGTGGGCCTCAGAGCGTCTCAACGTCGACGGCGGCTCGGTCGGGCTGGGCCATCCCGTCGGCATGTCGGGCATGCGCATCGCCGTCCACCTGGCGCATGCGCTGAAGCAGCGCCATCTCAAACGCGGCGGCGCCACCATCCCGGCCGGCAGCGGCCTGGGTACCGCGGTGCTGCTGGAAGCTGCCTAAAGCGAACCCCAGTTCCTGGGATTCACTTTAGGTCTTTATCGCTCACGGCGGCGGGAGTCTTGTCGCTCACGGCGGCGACCCTGGCGGGCCGCAGCCTCCGCGGGGGCGCCGCAGTAGCGGCGGGTCGCGCTTGCTCCCGTTGCACTAGGGCCTGTTGACATTTAAGGGATTCCCAAGAGCGTCAAAAAGTGATTCAAACTTCCTTTTGCAAGGAGGTTTTGATGAACACGGGACGTTTCGTCATCAGGGATGAGGTCTGGGAAAAGGTTTCCCCCCATCTTCCG
>JASLXG010000187.1 GCA_030740435.1 Alphaproteobacteria bacterium
CCATGGTGCGCTCGTTGCTCTACGAGGCGGCCTTAAGCCTGCTCACCCGAAGCAAGAAGCCGCCCCCCCCTTGGGGGGGCGGAGGCCAAGGGCGCGGATGCGCCCGCCCGGTGAGGGTCTAGCAAAGACAATCCGCGACTAGCGGATTGACGCCCGCCACCGGCGGTCCCATTCTAAGGGGCCGCCGGTTTGGTTTTGAGGTATTCCGTGTCCGCTTCCTGGAGCAGCTATTTCGGCCGCCTGGCGGCCTACAACACCTGGGCCAACCAGCGGCTCTTTGCGGCCTGTGGCGAGCTCGCCGAAAGCAAATACCTGAGCTCTCGCCAGGCCTTCTTCGGCACCATCCACGGCACGCTCAATCACATTCTGGTCGGCGACCGCATCTGGTTCGCCCGCTTGGCCGGGCGAAAGCCTGCCATCACGGCGCTGGATCAGCAGCTCTACGGCGACTTTGCCGGCCTGCGCGTCGCCCGGGTGGCCGAAGACGCCCGCATCGAGGCCTTCGTGCGCGATCTGGGGGAGGGCGATTTCAGCCGCCCGGTGGCCTACCAGAACCTGGCCGGCGAGGCTGACGAGCAGCCGCTGGAAGCTCTGTTGGGCCACGTCTTCAACCACCAGACCCATCACCGCGGTCAGGTCCACGACCAGCTCAGCCAGACCAAAGTGGCGCCGCCCGCGCTCGACCTCATCGCCTTCTTGCGCCAAAGCGAATAGAGGGAGCGGGTGGCCGGGCGATTTTTGATCTAATCCAAACGCCGTCAGACCCTGAGGTCGACGAGGCTCTGGGCCTCCTGGTGCTGTTCGGGGTTTTCCTGCTCTTGCTTGCGCCGACGTCTCTCGCGACGCTCGCGGCGGCGGTCGGCAGCCGTTTCGAAGGTCGACTTGGGCCCCTTGGGCGGTGGCGTCACCGGGTTGGGTTGCAGCACCGGCAGGGGGGCGGTAAGAGCATAGTTGATCTCGCTCATGATCAACTCCTTTCGACGATTCTTCGTCACTAGAGTGCTTTTGCTCCGCCATACCCAGCAAATCCCGGGCCAGCCTGACGATTGCGAAAAAATGTCTTTATTGCCAAAGGGTTAAAGTCTATCCAAGGGCATCCTTTGCCGGGCATTTTTTGCCCCTTGGGGCAGGAATTTCCGGGAAACTGGGCAGCGATTGCCGGGAAGGCATTCAGGAACCGGCTTGCTCCAGCTTGGCCATACGCTCCGCCATGATGCCGTCGAAGGCACCGCTGACGGCCTCGACCAGGGCCTCGGGGGCCTTCTGAGGCGCGCCGCAGGCAAAGGGCGGCTGGGGGTCGTATTCCAGGCTCAACTGGATGGCCTGGGCGACGCGTTCGCCGGCCTCACGGGCGGCCAGGTGGAGCGCCATGTCGATGCCGGCCGAGACGCCGGCGGCGGTGATCACCTTGCCCGCTTCGACGAAGCGTGCGGCCACCGGTTTGGCGCCATAGTCGGCCAAAGCCTCGAGGCGCAGCCAGTGCGTCGTCGCCTCGAGACCTTCGAGTACGCCCGCGGCACCGAGGATCAGCGAGCCGGTGCAGACCGAGGTGGTCCAGCGGCTGCCGGCGTGGATGGCGCGCAGCCAGCTCAACAGACGTTCGTCGGCCCTGGCGCGTTGGTCGCCGGGGCCGCCGGGCACCAGCAGCACATCGGCCAGCGGCACCTCGTCGATGCTTTTTTCCGCCAGCAGCGTGAGTGCCCCGGTATCGCAGGTTACCGGCCCCCGCTGGCGGCCCACGAAGCTGACCTCGGCACCGCGCAACTGGGCCAGCACCTCGTAGGGCCCGACGGCATCCAGCGCCGTCATGCCCGGGTAGACCAGGATGGCTATTTTCATGTGTTGCCCTCTCCCTCAGCTCACCTCGATCACTACCTTGCCGGTCGACTTGCGGCTGATGATGAGATCCAAGGCCTGGGCCACCTCGTCGAGGGGGAGCGTGTGGCTGACGTGGGGGTCGAGCCGGCCGGCCTCGTACCAGTCCACCAGCTGGCGCATCGAACGGCCGGCGATCTCGGGCTTATGGATGGCGTAGGAGCCCCAGTAGAAGCCGATAACCGAGACATTCTTTACCATCACGATGTTGGTCTTGACCTGGTTCCATTGGCCGCTGGCGAAGCCGATGATGACGATACGGCCCTCCCAGGCGATAGAGCGCATGGCGGCGTCGAAGGCCTCGCCGCCTACGGGATCGTAGACCACGTCGGCGCCCCGGCCGTCGGTCAGCTCCTTCACCCTTTGGCGCAAGTCCTCCTTGCTGTAGTCGATCAGCTCAGCAGCGCCGCGCGCGGCACAGACCGCCAGTTTCTCCGGTGACGAGGCGGCGGCGATCACCCGGGCCCCCATCTGGGCCCCGATCTCCACCGCCGTCAGGCCGACGCCGCCGGCCGCGCCCGTTACCAGCAGCGTCTCGCCCTCTTTGAGCCCGGCCCGGTAGTCGAGGCCGACGTGGCTGGTGCCGTAGGCGACGGGAAACGAGGCCGCCGTGACGTAGTCCATCTTGGCCGGCAGCGTCACCACCGAGGCGGCCTTGCAGACCGCCTGTTCGGCATAGGCGCCCAGGCTGGTGGAGCCGACCACGCGGTCGCCGGGTTTGATGCCGTCGACACCCTCGCCGACCTCCAGCACGTCGCCCGCCGCCTCCATGCCGGGCACGAAGGGAAAATCGGGCTTGACCTGGTAGCTGCCCTGAATCAGCAGGGTATCGCCGAAGTTGACGCCCGCGGCCTTGACGCCGATGCGCACCTCGCCGGGGCCCAGCTCGGGCTCGGGCGCCTCACCGACGGTCAGCTTGTCGGGCCCGCCCCATTCCGTGCACATCACCGCTTTCATGTCTTCTCTCCGTGCCCATTTTTGACAAAGGCCGCCAGTTCCAGCCAGGGCGCCTCGTCCCAGTAGCGCCGGGCCGCGCCCGAGGTCGAAGGAAGCACAAAAAGCGCCGTGCCGCCACTGGGACAACCATTGGGGCCGCTCGCGGCGTTTTCGAATCTGCCGTAGTCGACCGCCCGATCAAGAAAGGCCTGGGCCGCCCGTTTGCCGTTGAAGGCCAGCGCCCGCGGCGCCCAGCGGGCAATCTTGGCGGCCAGCGCGGCCGGGTCGTCGGCGCCGGGGCCGAGCGAGGCGTCGGGGCCGCTTTGCCGTTTCGCCAGGTCGGTGAGGCCGATACCGAAGCTCGGCAGCAGGGCGAATTCGTGGGGCGCGAGCTGGCGTGCGGTGAGGCCCGAGTGGGCCAGGATCCACCAGAAACGGTTGCCCGGCCCGGCGTAGTAGGCACCGGCCCGGGCCGAGGCGGTGCCGGCGGCGGAGCCGCAAATGACGATTTTGAGACCGGGGCCCAGGACGTCGGGGAGAACCTCGGTCACCTTCATTCGGGCCAGCCGGCCGCGCCTCGGATAACACCTGTTTCCAGGCCGCGCCAGTTCTTCAGGATCGGTTCGGCAAGAGCCGCCAGCGCCGGTGACAGGGGATCGCTCAGTTGGCCCAAGTGCCTGAGCAACGCCACCATGGCCACTTCGGCCGCCCGCGAGGCGCCGTCGTCGGCCTTCAGTGCCAGGCCCAGCCCGGCCTCGGGCAGGGCCGCCACCATCACCCCCTCGGCCCCGGTCTTGACCAGCACGCGGCCCGAAGTGGCCTCATTGAGGGCGGTACAGAAACGTCCCGTGCCGGCCACCATGAAGGGATGCGCCGCCATGGCGCGCCGCACCCGGGCCAGCGCCGCCTGGCGCCGCGGTGGCGTCCCGTCGCCGCTGGAGAAGCGGGCGAAGGCCCGTGCCAGGGCGGCCAGCGGTAGCCCGAAAGTGGGGATCGAGCAGCCGTCGATGGCGCTGGGCGCGGCGGCCAGATCGCAACCGGCCAGCTCGCCCAGCAGGCCGCGGACCCGGCGCTGCACGGGGTGGTCGGCGGCGACGTAGCCGGCCAGCGGCTCACCCAGGTGGCGGGCCGTGGCCAGCATGGCGGTGTGCTTGCCCGAGCAGTTGTTGTGCAGCGGTGTGAGTTCCGCCGGCGCCGCGCCACCGAGCGGCGCATGGGCGCCGCATTCGAGGTCGGCGGCACTCAGCCCCAGGCGTTCGAGCCAGGCGCTTAAGGCTGCCAGGTGGCGGGGCTCGCCGCTGTGCGAGGAGCAGGCCAGCGCAATCTCGGCCTCGCTGGCACCACATGCCTCGGCGGCGCCGCTTTCGATCAGGGCCAGTACCTGCAGCGGCTTGACGGCGCTGCGCGGGAAGACGGCGGCGTCCGCGTCGCCCCAGGCGGCCCGCGGGCCGTTGGCATCGGCCACCGCCGCCGCCACCCGGTGGCGGCTTTCGACCAAGGGGCCGCGCAGCACTTCGACGGCCAGGGGGTTGGCAGGCTTGGTCATGCGGGCCTCGGGGGGTAGTCTCGGGTGGGTCGGGGCACAGATTGGGGCTTTGTGGAATCAAAACGCATGCGCGGCTACTTCGGCATCGGCGTCGAACGTTTCAGCAAGCCGGCCAACGCCGGCAACCTGTTTCGCACGGCCCATGCCTTCGGCGCCGGGTTTCTCTTTACCATCGCCAGCGACATAAATCCCGGCAACATTGCCTCCGACACCAGCGAAAGCTGGCGCGAGGTACCTTTCTACAGCTTCGCCTCGCCGACGGCGATGGAGCTGCCCCAGGGCTGCAGCCTGGTCGGCGTCGAGCTCAGCGACCAAGCGGTCGAGTTGCCCAGCTTCCGCCACCCCCGCTCCGCCGCCTACGTTTTGGGGGCCGAGCGCTATTCGTTGTCGCCCGAACTGGTCGAGCGCTGCCACCACGTGGTGCGCATCCCCACCCGCTTCAGCCTCAACGTGGCCACCGCCGGTGCCATCGTCATGTACGACCGGCTCATCGCCCAGGGCCGCTTTGCCGGCCGCCCGGTGGCGCTGGGCGGGGCGCCGCAGGAGCTTGCGCCCCATGTCCGTGGCGAGCCGGTGCGCCGCCGCCGCGGGCCCGCTTGAGCGCAGGGGCTTGGCAGGGCTGGCCGACTTGGGTATCTAAGGGGACCATGAATCGCACCCTCGCCTCTCTGCTGGTCGCCGGCCTGGTGCTTGCCGCCCAGGCGGCCACCGTCGCCGGCGCCCTGGCCGCGCCCAAGCCCAAGCTGCTGGGCGAATACCGGCGCTGGGATGCCTTCGTCTACACCGAGAACAAGGCCAAAGTCTGTTTCATCCAGGCCGACCCGGTCGACAAGGCACCCAAGAACGTGCGCCGCGGCCAGGTCTACGTGCTGGTCACCCACCGGCCCAAGGAGAAGGCGCTGCACGTGGTCAGCTTCTACACCGGCTACAACTACAAGAAGGGCTCGAGCGTCAAGGTCAAGATCGGCGACAACAAGTTCACCCTCTTCACCGAGGCCGACACGGCCTGGAACGAAGACGCCAAGGGCGATGACGCCATGATCAGGGCCATGATCAAGGGCCACACCATGATCGTGAAGGGCCGCTCGAGCCGCGGCACGCTGACCACCGACCGCTATTCGCTGGCCGGTTTCACCGCTGCCCACCGAGCCGCCAATCGGGCCTGCAAGGTCAAGTTCAAGTAGCCGCGGGGGGGGCGGAATTCGGCGCCACACCATGTCAGACGCCGCTCGCCAGCAGCACATCGACCAGCCCCCGGGGAATCTCGACCTGAGCGGCATGACGCGGCCCGAGCTGACAGCGGCGCTGGCCGGCCTGGGCGTGCCCGAGCGCGCGCTCAGCATGCGCACGAGCCAACTCTGGCATTGGCTCTACTACCGCGGCGTCACCGATCTTGGCGCCATGAGCAACGTCTCGAAGGAGATGCGCGCCCGCCTGGCCGGTGCCGCGCACATCGGCCGGCCGCGCCTGGTGGCCAGCCAGACCTCGGCCGACGGCACGCAAAAGTGGCTCTTGGAGCTGGCCGACGGGGCGCGCCTCGAAAGCGTCTATATCCCGCAGCAAAACCGCGGCACGCTCTGCGTCTCCAGCCAGGTCGGCTGCACCCTCAATTGCCGCTTTTGCCATACCGGCACCCAGCCGCTGGTGCGAAATTTGTCTTCGGCCGAGATCGTCGGCCAGGTGTTGCTGGCCCGCGATCAGCTTGGCGAGTGGCCGACGCCGACGCTGGAGCGGCGCCTGATTTCAAACGTCGTGGTCATGGGCATGGGCGAGCCCTTGTACAACTACGACAACGTGGCCCAGGCGCTGGCCGTGATCATGGACGGCGACGGCATTTCCATCTCGCGCCGCCGGCAGACGTTGTCGACGGCCGGCGTGGTGCCGGCCATGGACCGGGCCGGGCGCGAGCTTGGCGTGCTGCTGGCGGTGTCGCTGCACGCCGTCAGCGACGACTTGCGTGACGAGCTGGTGCCGCTTAACCGCAAATATCCCATCAAGGATTTGCTGGCGGCCTGCCGGCGCTATCCCGGCTCCTCCAATGCGCGCCGCATCACCTTCGAATACGTCATGCTCAAGGGCCTCAACGACAGCCCGGCCGATGCCCGGGCGCTCTGCCGCCTGATTGCCGGCATTCCGGCCAAGATCAACCTGATCCCCTTCAACCCCTGGCCCGGCGCGCCCTACGAATGCCCCGACTGGCCGGTCATCGAGCGCTTCGGCGAGATCGTCAACCGGGCCGGCTACGCCTCGCCCATCCGCCTGCCCCGGGGCCGCGACATCATGGCGGCTTGCGGCCAGCTCAAGTCGGCCAGCCAGCGGGCTGGCCGCCAACCACGCCCCGCCGGGGCCGTCAGCTATACTGCGCCACGATCTGGCAGGGAAACCGGAACATGACCCGTAACGTCAAGAAAGTCGTGCTGGCCTATTCGGGCGGGCTCGACACCTCGGTCATCCTGAAATGGCTGCAGGAAACCTACGACTGCGAAGTCGTCGCCTTCACCGCCGACATCGGCCAGGGCGAGGAGCTCGAGCCGGCCCGGGAGAAGGCCGAGTTGCTGGGCGTCGGCGAGATCTACATCGAGGATCTGCGCGAGGAATTCGTGCGCGACTTCGTCTTCCCCATGTTCCGCGCCAACGCGCTCTACGAGGGCCAGTACCTCTTGGGCACCTCGATCGCCCGGCCGCTGATCGCCAAGCGCCAGATCGAGATCGCCGCCGAGACCGGCGCCGACGCGGTGGCCCACGGCGCCACCGGCAAGGGCAACGACCAGGTGCGCTTCGAGCTCACCTGTTATGCCCTCAACCCCGACATCACCATCATCGCGCCCTGGCGGGAGTGGGAGCTCTCCTCGCGCGAGGAATTGATCGCCTTCGCCGAAAAGCACCAGATCCCCATCCCCAAGGACAGCCGCGGCGAGGCGCCCTTTTCGCAAGACGCCAACCTGCTGCACATCTCCTGCGAGGGCAAAGCGCTGGAGGACCCGGCCCAGGAGGCCGGGGAATACGTCTACAGCCGCTCGGTGGCGCCCGAGGCGGCACCCGATGAGCCGACCTACGTAGAGATCGAATTCGCCGCCGGCGATGCCGTGGCGGTGGATGGCCAGCGGCTCAGCCCGGCGGCGCTGCTGACCCGGCTCAACGAGCTCGGCGGGGCCAACGGCGTCGGCCGGCTTGATCTGGTGGAGAACCGCTTCGTCGGCATGAAGTCGCGCGGTATCTACGAGACGCCGGGCGGCACCGTGCTGCTGGCGGCGCACCGCGGCATCGAGAGCATCACGCTCGACCGCGGCGCGGCGCACCTCAAGGACGAGCTCATGCCGCGCTACGCCGAACTGGTCTACAACGGCTTCTGGTATGCGCCGGAGCGCGAGATGCTGCAGGCGCTCATTGACCGGAGCCAGGAGCGCGTCAACGGTTTGGTCCGGCTCAAGCTCTACAAGGGCAGCGCCAGCGTGGTCGGCCGCTCGTCGCCGGATTCGCTCTACAGCCTCGAACACGTCACCTTCGAGGAAGATCAGGTCTACGACCAGCGCGATGCCGAGGGCTTTATCAAGTTGAATGCGCTGCGCTTAAGGCTGCTCAATCGGCGGGGGTAGGGTAAGCCCTGCCGCTAAGATCAATCGATTGATCTTAGCTATTGTCACCTGGTGTGGCCCTCATTTGTCCTCCCCGCGCAAGCGCGTGTGAAGGAATCGGGCCGCCGTCTAAACATCAGAAAAAACACCCCCTCCCTGATCCTCCCCCATCAAGGGGGAGGGAAGAAAGCAAGGGCCACGGCCGGTTTTCGCTCCCTCCCCCCTTGTGGGGGAGGGTCGGGGTGGGGGGGCGGCAGCAGCATTTGACGCCGCTGCGCTATTCCTTCACACGCTCTTTCGCGGGAATGACAAACTACCAAAAAGCGCCGCCGCCTACGCCAACCGCACCCGCATGCCGCAGAGCATGAATGTGTTGTCGCCGGTCTTGAGGCCGCGGCGTTCGGCCTCGGCCATGATGGCGGGGCGGTTTTGCGGGCTGAGGATGAGGCCGCCGACGCCGGGGCCGCGGCCGTCCTGGTCCTTGACGAAGCGGAGCGTGGCGTTGTCGAGCGCGATGCGGGGGCCGTGGCTGGTTTCGTCAAGTACCGGCCGGTCGAGCACCTGGGCCCAGGTGGCGGCCAGGCCGGCCGGGTCGTCGCTTTGCACATCCAGGCCCACCATGGCGCTGGTGACGTTGGTCAGGACGTGCTCGGGCCACTTGGGGCCGGCCCATTCCCAGGTCGCAATTTCGTCGTGGTACTCGGGGCCCGTGGCCATCGAATCGAGGGACAAAATAGCGCCGCCGACGTCGGCCGGGTGGAAATGCGTGGCGAAGGCCGTGGGCCCGTCGTGGCGCCAGACGTCGCGGATGCCCATGGCGTTGACGCGCTCGCGATGGGGCAGCGCGTCGTCGCACTGCACGATGACCATGTAGCCGCCGTTGCCGCCGCGGCGCTCGAGATAGCGCCCGGCCGTGGTGCCTTCCTGCTTGGGCGCCACCACCTCGAGAAAATTGCCGCCGATCGCCAGCAGCGCGTTCTCGAGCTCGAACTCGCCGACGCCGGGGTCGTTGTAGCAGACCTCGAGGCCGAGCACCGAGCCGATCTCCTCGACGGCGGGGTCGAGGTTTTCGGCCACGAAAACGAATTGACGCAAGCGCATGGGTTTTCTCCTTGGGTGTCAGGCCGGGCCTTTGAAGCCGGGCTCGGGCAGGATCTGGGATTCCAGGAAAGCCACCTGGTCGTCGTCCAACTCGTCGCCCAACACAGCCCGAATGCCGCCGGCCAGGCGGATCTCCTTGTAGAGGTCGCGGCGGGGCTCGAGACCAAGAGCCTCGGCCAGAAGCTCGGTGTAGTTGCGCGCCTCGAACGGGTGTTCGGCGCGGGCGGCGGCGAGCTGGCGGTGGCAGCTATGGTAGATGCTGACCACCGTGTCGGCGCCCGTGGCCTTTGCTGCCTCGGCCAGGGCGGCGTGCTGGCGGGCCTGGCGCTCGGGGAAATTGCGCCCCAGCGAGCCGCAGGCATAACCCACATACTCGGCCTGGCTGGGCAGCAGTTCGAGTTCGGGGATGGCGCTCAGCAGGCGGCGCACGGCGGCGTTGACGGCGGGCAGGCCGGCGTGCTCGTGCAGCAGCACGCGGGCCGGCACGGGCTTTACGAAAGCCGCCCCGAGGGCCTCCAGGCGGGCGGCCAGGAATTCCGTGAAGTGGTCCATCGCGAACCCCGCCTCTTCGAAGTCGTGGCGGTTGTCGCCGAACTGCACGTGGCAGGTCGGGCACCAGGACAGCACCGTCTTGCCGCCGAGCTCGCGGAAGCGTTGGTAGGTGTGGCCGGCGATGCGGTCCGAGGTGGCGACATCGCCGCCGGCGAACTGCAATATGCCGCAGCAGTTGGGGGTGCCGCCGATCAGGGCAAAGGAGACGCCGAGCGTCTCCAGAATGTCGATGGCGCCGAGCAGCAGCTGCGGCGTGCGCAAGACGTTGCAGCCGGTATAGAAGGTCACGTCCGCCGGCGGGTCGCTGCCCCGGTTGATGCGCTCGAAGATCTCGTCCGGCATCTGCAGGCCGGCCAGCAGGCGCACCGCCTTGGCCATGCCGCGGAAACGCCGGGCCGCGCTTTCGGCGCCGGGTTCGGGGTCTCGGCTCCGCAGCTTGAGCCGGTTCAGCCACATCCAGCGCCGCACGTTGAGGCCCTCGGGGCAGGCCGCCAAGCAGGCGCCCGTGCCGTCGCAAGCCTCGACCCAGGATTCGGCCTCTTGATCGCCGGCGCCGCTTTCGCTGAGCTGCTTGAGGCCGGCGCTGATGCTTTCCGCCCGTTCCTTGGGCAATTCGATCTCGGCCGCCACCGGGCAAACCCGCAGACAGTCACCGCAGGCCGTGCAGCGTTCGGCGATGGCGCTGGCGGCCTCGGCCAGGTGGGCGGCGTAGTCGGTCACCGTGCTCAGACTTCCGGCACCGCGACGCCGTGCTGGCGGCAGGCGGCGATCAGCGTGTTCGAGAGCAGCACGGCGATGGTCATGGGGCCGACGCCGCCGGGCACCGGCGTGATGGCGCCGGCCACCTGGGCTGCCTCGGCGTACGCCACGTCGCCCACCAGCCGGGTTTTGCCTTCGCCCGCGTCGATGCGGTTGACGCCCACGTCGATGACCGTGGCGCCGGGCTTGATCCAGTCGCCGCGCACCATCTCGGGCTGGCCCACGGCGGCCACCAGGATATCGGCGCGGCGGCATTCCTGGGCCAGATCCCGGGTGCGCGAATGCGCCATGGTGACGGTGCAGTGTTGGGCCAGCAGCAGCGCCGCCATGGGCTTGCCGACGATGTTGGAACGCCCCAGCACCAGCGCCCGCAAGCCCTTGAGCTCGCCCAGGGTGTCGTGCAGCAGCATCAAGCAGCCCCTGGGCGTACACGGCACCATGGCGTCCTGGCCGGTGGCCAGGCGGCCCGTGTTGATGACGTGGAAGCCGTCGACGTCCTTGGCCGGATCGATGGCGTTGACCACGGCGTGCTCGTCGATCTGGTCGGGCAGCGGCAGTTGCACCAAAATTCCGTGCACGGACGCGTCGGCGTTGAGCTCGGCCACACGGGCCAGCAGTTCGGCCTCGGTGGTCTCGGCCGGCAGGTCGAACTTGAAGGAATTCATGCCGGCCTCGACGGTCTGCTTGGCCTTGTTGCGGGTGTAGACCTCGCTGGCCGGATCCTGGCCCAGCACCACCACGGCCAGCCCCGGGGTGAGCCCGTGGCTCGCCTTGACCTCGGCCACGGCCGCGCCGATGCGTTGGCGCAGGCCGGCGGCGAAGGCCTTGCCGTCGATAACGGTGGCAGTGGCGGCGGCGGTGTCGTTCATCGTGGCCTCGAAACCATCAGTCCAGATATCCCTGCTGCTTAGCCCATCCCCGCAACCGCTTCAACTGCTCGGCGTCGGTGCTGACAAAGACGCGCTTGTGGCGTTGTTTGGCGCCGGCTTCGATGCTCAGCGCCGAGGTCGGCAGCCGCCACTCGCGGGCCAGCAGCTTGACCAGGGCGGCGTTGGCTCGGCCCTTCTCGGGCGCAGCCGTCACCCGCACTTTCAGGGCCGGGCCGTTTTTGCTGGCCATGGCGCCGTCGATGCCGCTGGCGGCCGCCTTGGGCGTCAGGCGCACAACTATGCGGACGCCGCCGGGGGCCGAGACGAACGGCGAGCCCTCAGCCCAGCATCCTGGGCGCGAGGTCATGGCGCAACAGGTTTTGCACGAAATAGAGCAACAGGATCAGCAGCACCGGCGAGATGTCGATGCCGCCCAACAGCGGCACGATGCGCCGGATCGGCCGCAGCGCCGGCTCGGTCACGCGGTGCAGGAAATCGCCCGCCATGTAGACGAAACGGTTTTGCGTGTTGATGACGTTGAAGCTGATCAGCCAGCTCATGACGACCCAGATGATGAGCACCCAGACATAAAGCGAGATGATGGTGTCGACCAGGGTGAGGATGGCGTACATGGGCGGTTCCGGCTGCGGACGAAGGGGCGGGCGCGAAAGCGGGGCCACATTACATCACAAGCCCCGGCCCAGGCCAGCGCCGCGGGCGCTGGCTTGACAGTCCCGGGCGCCATACCCATTATCCCGGCGCACTGGCGGGGCCGTAGCTCAGTTGGGAGAGCGCGACGTTCGCAAGGGATAGTGCGCAGAGATTATTGTTTAGTTACAATAGGTTAGGGTATACAAAATCTTCACGGGAACGATACGGGTATAATAGTGAACCTAGAAACGTGAACCCAGATGCGAAGTTTGGGTGTTCTCGTTGTAATGTTATACTAGGTTTCTGGTTGTTCTGGGGCAGTAGCTCAGTTGGGAGAGCGCCACGTTCGCAACGTGGAGGTCGTGAGTTCGATTCTCATCTGCTCCACCATTTCTTTTGTGTCTCAGCGTCCCGTAAATGAGTTCTAAAGGGTGTTCCAAAACTTCTAGGTATCACCACACCCTAGACGATCAGTATCGTCTTACGGCCCTCTTAAAATCATTCACGATTCCCCTGTTTTTTCGTTTTTTCGTTTAGATCACATCAACTGTGGTTCCGCCACCTTACTGTCCTCATCAAAGTCCAGTTGGCCGTCTATACTATAAAGGAATATTCTTCTTTCGTCATGTGTCCACCGTTAAGAGTTTTTTAAACTTTCTCTTGTAATGGTGGGCTCTCTGCCCCACCACAGAATCTCTTCGAAGGGTTAGCATGCGG
>JASLXG010000188.1 GCA_030740435.1 Alphaproteobacteria bacterium
CCGGAATCGGCCAGGATGGTGACGATGGTGTGGCCCGGGCCCATCTCGCGGGCCAGCCGGTGGGCGCCGCAGATGTTGATGCCCGACGAGCCGCCCAGGCAGAGCCCTTCCTGAAGCAGGATGTCGAAGACATAGGGCAGCCATTCGGGGTCCGGGATCTGCAAGGGGACATCCACCTCCAGCCCCTCCAGGTTGGCGGTGATGCGGCCCTGGCCGATGCCCTCGGTGATGGATGAGCCTTCGGCCTTCAGCTCACCGTGCTTGTAGTAGTGGTAAAGCGCCGCCCCCAGGGGATCGGCCAGGCCCACGACAACGCCGGGATTCTGGCTTTTCAAGTAACTCGCCACGCCGGCCAGGGTGCCGACGGCGCAGATGAAGGCGTCGACGCTGCCCTCGGTCTGCTGCCAGATCTCGGGGCCGGTGGTCTCGGTGTGGCCATCACGGTTGGCCACGTTGTCGAACTGGTTGGCCCAGATGGCGCCTTGGGGCTCGCTGGCGGCCAGTTCCTGGGCCAGCCGGCCCGAGACTTTGACGTAGTTGCCCGGATTCTTGTAGGGCGCCGCCGGAACTTCCCGCAGTTCGGCGCCGCAAAGCCTGAGCATGTCTTTCTTTTCCTGGCTCTGGGTCTCGGGAATGACGATCACGGTGCGATAGCCCCGGGCGTTGCCGACCAGCGCCAGGCCGATGCCGGTGTTGCCGGCGGTGCCCTCGACGATGGTGCCACCCGGCTTGAGTTCGCCCCGGCGTTCGGCGTCCTTGATGATGAATAGCGCCGCCCGGTCCTTGACCGAGCCGCCGGGATTGAGGAACTCGGCCTTGCCCAGGATCTCGCAGCCGGTCTCGTCGGAGAGCCGGTTGAGGCGGATCAGCGGGGTCTGGCCGATGCTGTCGATGAAACCTTGGCGGACGTCCATGGCGGTTCCGAAACGGGGGCGGCGCGGGGGTTGGGTTAGGGCGGGGCCGGTCAAGGAATGTAATAGCGTCCGGCGATGCCTCAGGTCCAGCGCGCTTTCAGATCCTGGTGGTTGAGGGCCAGCCAGAGCAGGCTGATCAGGGCCTGGCCGGTGGTGATGCGGTTCTGGCGCACCATCTCCTCGGCCTCGGTGCGCGGCACGACCAGCACCTTGATGTTCTCGTCCTCGTAATCGAGGCCGTAAACACCGCCGGCGCCCTCACTGTCGACGCGGCCAACGAAGAGCCAGTTGTATTCGCTGACCACACCGACCGAGGGAAAGGTGCTGTTGATGGCTTCCAGTTCCTGGATGGTGCAGCCGGCCTCCTCCATCGCCTCGCGGCGCACCACCTGTTCTGGTTCCTCGCCTTCTTCGACGATGCCGGCGACCACTTCGATGGTCCAGGGGTGGTGGCCGGCGGTGAAGGCGCCGATGCGAAACTGCTCGATCAGCAGCACCTCGTCGCGCACCGGGTCATAGGGCAGCACCGTGGCGGCGTGGCCGCGTTCCATCACTTCGCGCCAGATCGGCCGGCCCATGCCGCCGCCGAACTGTTCGTGGCGCAGGCAGTATTTGTCGGCCCGGTAGTAGTCTTGATAAAGCGCTTTGCGTTCCAGCACCTCGACGGCGCGGGGTCCCTTGGTCATGGCGATCTCCGGGTTTGCCGATCGTCAATTGCGATGATCTTGCACAGATCAATGCATGCAGCGCATGTGGCGCCGGCCCTGGCAGGCCAGGCTGCGAAACGACCACAGCGATTTGACGTAGGCGACGACGTTGCGCACGGCCTCGCCATCGAGCAGATCCTTCCAGGCGATCATGCGCTCGTTGCGCGGCGAGCCCTCGCGGATGGTCTGGGCGAGCTGGGCGTCTGCGTGGTGCCAGCCGTGCCCCGAATCGTCGAGCGGCGGCGCCACCGGCAGGCCGTTCTCGTCGCGGGCATGGATGTCGCCGGGTTTCTCGCCGCGGCCCTTTTCGCCGTGGCAGGCCTGGCAGTTCTCCTCGAAAACCCGGCGCCCGGCTGTGATGCGCTCCGGCACCTGGTCGCGCCAGCCCTCGATGCTCAGCCAGCTTTGGCCGGCGTCGTTGCTGATCATCACGCCGCCGGTATCGGCGGCGGCGTAGAAGCGCCGGGGATTACCCGGATCGATCACCAGATCCATCAAGGCCCGGTCCTGGTAGGCGGTCGAGATGTCGCTCCAGGTGCGCCCGCCGTCCTCTGAGCGCACCAGGCCGTGGCGGTGGATGAAGCTGGTCAGGCGGCCTCCGGTCTCGGCGTTGACGAAGGTCGCCGGGGCCTTGGCCGGATGACGGCGCTGCCAGGTGGTGCCGCTGTCGGGGCTGGCGAAAAGGCCGGCCCGCGTGGCGGCATAGACGCTTTTGGGATCATTCGGCGCCACCGCCAGGTCGAAGGCCTCGGCCGGCAGCTTGCCGCCGGCCTGCCAGCTGCGGCCGCCGTCGTGGCTCAGCCTCAGGCCGGCCTCTTTGGCGAAGCCGTAGATGGTGGCCGGCGCGCTCGGCGCCACCGCCAGGGCATGGAAGGCCAGCGCCTGATCGCCGCCCTTGGCGCGTTGCCGCCAAGTCGCACCGCCGTCCTCTGAAAGCAAAAAGCCGAGCCGCTTGTCCTTGCCCTTGTAGCCGCCGGCGTAGCGCACCCCGGGAAGGTCGGGATGCGGGGCCAGGCTCATGACAACACCGGGCGAGCGGCCCGGCCGGCGCGCCTGCAGGTTGGCGTCGACCCACAGCAGGCCCTCGGAGCCGGCCGCCTCCAGCCGCTGCTCGGCGCCGGCAAAGGAAAGCGCGGTGATGAACGATACCTGATGCAGTGATCCCAATACCTCGACATGGGATTTTTCGGCCCGGGCCGGCGCCTGGAGCAGTACCAGGGCAACCATGATCGGGAGCAGAACAAGAAAACTCATAACCAGCCAAGTCCTCTCTTTGTGGCCAGCCGGCGAGGCCAGGATCAAGGTGGGAAAAATCGCGCTGATGATCCATACTGCTGCCGGGAAAAGGTCGTTGAGCCGACCATCAACAAGAATAGCATTTCCACCTGACAGAGGGGGTTCTCATGTCTCGCATACTGACTGGACTATTTGTAGCGCTGGCGCTGGCCTTTGCCGGCGGCGCCCAGGCGGCCGATGTCATGCTGCCCAAAAACCTGACCTGGACGGCCTACGGCACCACGGCGTCCGGTTATGCCCAGAGCGTGGCCATCGGCAATGCCTTGAAGAAGGCCTATGGCACCACGGTGCGGGTGATCCCGGGCAAGAACGACGTCTCCCGCATGGCGCCGCTGCGCGATGGCCGGGCCGACTTCTGCGCCTGCGGCATCGCCGTCTACTTCGGCCAGGAAGGCGTGTTTCTGTTTGCCTCGAAGGAGTGGGGGCCGCAGCCGCTGCGCGTGCTGGCCACTTCCATCGGCAGCTACAACCTGGCCCTGGGCACCGCCAAGGATGCCAACATCAAGACCATGGCCGACCTCAAGGGCAAGCGCGTCGCCTGGGTGCGGGCGGGCGATGCCCTGAACTGGAACGTCGCCGCCAGCCTGGCCTTTGCCGGTCTTTCCTGGGCCGACGTCACGAAAGTCGAGGTCTCGGGCTTCAAAGCCTCGGTCGATTCCATCATCAACGGCCAGTCCGACGCCGCCTTCATGGCCACGGTAACGCCGCACGCCAAGCGTCTGGCGGCCAGCCCGCGCGGTCTCCATTGGCCGCCGCTGCCCCACGGCGACACCGCGGGATGGAAGCGCATGTCGGCGGTCCATCCGGTCTACCAGAAGAACATGGGCAGCGCCGGCGCCAATCTCTCCAAGGCGGCGCCGCACGAAGGGGCGACTTACGCCTACCCGGCCCTGGTCACCAACGCCTCGCAGTCGGCCGACGTGGCCTATAATCTTACCAAGGGCATCATGGCGCGTTACGACGACTTCAAGGGTGCCGCTCCGGGAGCCAGCGGCTGGTCAGCCAAGAACCAGAATATGACCTGGGCGCTGCCCTACCACGAGGGTGCCGTGCGCTATTGGAAGGAAGCCGGGGTGTGGTCCGATGCCGCTCAGAAGCACCAGGACACGCTGATCAAGCGCCAGGGTGTGCTGGCGGCGGCCTGGAAGGGCCTGGCCGGCAAGGAAGGCATGTCGAAGGAAGACCTCGCTGCCAAGTGGATGGCGGCTCGGGCGGCGGCGCTCAAGGGCGCCGGCATGGGTTTGGTGTTCGAATAATCCGCTAGACCTTGTCCAACACGGCTACCAACGGGCCCGCCCCTGGCGGCGGGCCCGGCCCGCCGGTCGCGCCGGCCACGGTCGAACACCGCTATCGCGGGGCGACGCCGCTGTGGCGCGGCGTGCTGATCGGCGGGGCCCTGCTGGCCGTCCTGATCTCGATCTATCAGCTTTTTAACCTGGGCCGTTTCGGCGGCTTCGTGGCCATCGATACGCAGTATTTCTTCGCCCTGCTGGGTGTGCTGCTGCCGCTCGCCTTCATCATCTTTCCCGCCCACGAGGGCGCCCGTGCGGCCGTGCCCTGGTACGATCTCGGGCTCTTCGCGGCGGCCATCGGCGTCAATCTCTATCTGCTCTGGTGGGCCCGCGACATCGTCGATCTGGGCTGGGAATACGCTGCCCCCGACCACATCAAGATCGCTGGCGGGGTGCTCTGGCTGATGGTGCTGGAGGCCAGCCGGCGGGCCGGCGGCACGCCGGTTTTCCTGGTCGTGCTGGTGCTTTCGCTCTACCCCATCTACGCCGAAACCGTGCCCTATCCCTTCGATGCCGCCAGCGAGACCTTCGGCGTCACCGTGGCCTACCACGCGGTGTCGAGCGAATCGATCTTCGGCATTCCCTTCCGCGCCTTCGCCAATCTGGTGATCGGCTTCTTGATGTTCGGCGTGGCCCTGCAACACACCGGCGGCGGCCGCTTCTTCCTCAATCTGGCCTTTGCCCTGCTGGGTCACGTGCGTGGCGGTCCGGCCAAGGTGGCGATCTTCGCCAGCGGCCTGATGGGCTCGATGAGCGGCAGCGTCATCACCAACGTGCTGACCACCGGAGCGCTCTCGATCCCGGCCATGAAACGCATCGGCCTGCCGCCCCACTACGCCGGCGGTGTCGAGGCCTGCGCCTCGACCGGCGGTGTGCTGATGCCGCCTATCATGGGCGCCACTGCTTTCGTCATGGCGACCTATCTGGAGGTGCCCTACGCCGATATCGTGATCGCCGCGGTGATCCCCTCGCTACTCTATTTCTTCGGCCTCTTCGTGCAGATCGACAGCTATGCGGCGCGCCACAATCTCGCCGGCCTGCCGCGCGAGGAACTGCCCGGGGTGGCCCAGACCCTGAAGGAGGGCTGGCACTACGTCGCCGTCTTCGTGCTGCTGATCTGGATGCTGGTCTTCCTGCAGCGCGAGGCCATGGCAGCCTACTACGCCACCGTGCTGCTGATCGGCATCAACCAGTTCCTCAAGGCCAGCCGCTGGTCGCTGGATGATTTCCTCGCCTTCATCACTGGCGTCGGCCGGCTGTTCGTCGAACTGGCGGCCATATTGGCCGGCATCGGCATGATCGTCGGCTCGCTGTCGCTGACCGGCAAGATCAGCACCCTGGCCAACGAGCTCTTGTCGATGGCCGGCGATTCGGTGATCTTGCTGCTGCTCATGGGGGCGCTGGCCAGCTTCATCATGGGCATCGGCGTCACCGTCACCGTGGCCTACATCATCCTGGCCATCACGCTGGCCCCGGCGTTGACCGAATCCGGCCTCAACGCCATGGCCGTGCATCTCTTCATGCTCTATTGGGGCATGCTCTCGTTCATCACGCCGCCGGTGGCGCTGGGCGCTTTCGCGGCGGCCAGCCTGGCTCAGGCGCAGCCCATGCGTACCGGCTTCGAGGCCATGCGGCTGGGCAGCATCATCTATTTCATCCCCTTCTTCTTCGTGCTCAATCCGGCCCTCATCATGCAGGGCGGCTGGCTCGAAATCATCCAGGTCGTCGTCGACGCGGTGATCGGCGTGGTGCTCATCGCGGCGGCGCTGCAGGGCCACCTCATCGGCATCGGCGATCTCTGCCGCCAGGGGTTATTGCAGTGGCCCATCCGGGCCATGATCCTGGCGGCCGGCATCGCGCTGGCGACCCCGGGCGGCGGCCACGTACCGGCCAGCGCCGGCCAGCTCTGGCTGCTGGCCCTGGTGCTGGCGCTGCCTGCGGCGGCTCTGGCCTATTGGTTCAATCGTTCGTCTGCTCCGGCAGCAGACGCTTGACCAGGCGCTCGATGGTCAGGCCCTGGACGATGATGGAAAACACCACGACGCCGTAGCAGGCGCTGAGCAGCACCTCCTTCCAGGGCCCCTCGGGCAGGCTTAGCGCCAGCGCCACCGAGATGCCGCCGCGCAAGCCCCCCCAGGTCAGAATGGGCACGGCGCCCGGCGTGAAACTTCGCTTCAGCCCGAGCAGCGTCAGCGGCAGCGCCACGCCGGCCAGGCGGGCGGCCAGCGCCACCGGCACTGCCAGCGCCGCCGCCAGGGCTGGCGCGGTACTGAACGACACCGCTACCACCTCGAGGCCGATGAGCAGAAAGAGCACGGCGTTGAGGATTTCGTCGAGCAGCTTCCAGAAGTTGGTCAAGTGGCCGCGCGTGGTCTCGCTCATGGCCAGGCGCCTGCCGTGGTTGCCGATCAACAGCCCGGCCACCACCACGGCGATCGGCCCCGAGGTGTGCAGCGCCCCGGCCAGGGCGTAGGTGACGCTGACCAGGGCCAGCGTGATCATCACCTCGACGGTGTATTCGTCGATCGAGCGCAGCGCCACGAAGGCCAGGCTGCCGGCTGCCAGCCCCAGCACCACGCCACCTACCGCTTCCTCGACGAAAAGCAGCACCACGTCACCGGCGCCGATGGGGCCGGCCGTGGTGGCCAGCGCCACCAGGATGGTGAAGACGACCACCGCGACGCCGTCGTTGAACAGGCTCTCGCCGGCGATCTTGGCCTCCAGCGTGCGCGGCACCGTGACGCTTTTCAGGATGCCCAGCACGGCGATGGGGTCGGTGGGCGAGATCAGGGCGCCGAAGACTAGGCACATGAGCAAGGGCACGCCCAGGCCCAACAGCGCAAACACGCCCCACATGCCCAGCCCCACCAGCAGCGTGGACAACAAGAGGCCGATGGTGGCCATGGCGGCGATGGCGTAGCGGCGCTCACGCAGATCACCGAGATCGACGTGCAGTGCCCCGGCGAACAGCAGGAAACTCAGCATTCCCTTCATCAGGGTGTCGCTAAAATCGATGCCGGCGACGAGGGTGCGCAAGGCCGTCCCCAGCCCCCAGACCGGCATGATGGCGTCGAGCCCCAGCACCGCCAGCGAGGCCGCCAGCGCGATGATGACGACGCCGATCGAGGGCGGCAGACGGAACCAGCGCTGGTTGACGTAGCCAAACAGCGCCGCCAGCCCGAGCAGCAGCGCGATGACGTCGAAGACGGTGGACACGGCAGTGTTTCCGTGAACTCAGTCGGCCAGGGCGGCGTCGAGCGAGGGCAGGATGACCTTGAATCCGACGCTGGCCGCCTGGTCGCGCAGTGCCTGCAGGTGCTCCCGCGTCCCTTCATCGGGCGCCGTGGCGGCTTGGGCGAGCGTCCGGGCGCGGTCGATCAAAAGATCCATCCAAGGCAGCGGCTCGGCGCTGGTGTAGTCGGCGGCGGCCTGGGCCAGGGCCTCGACACCGGGGAAGTTGCCGGCCAGCAGGCAGGCCTCCATGGCGTCGCGATAGAACCAGAGATAATTGTGGCTGACGCAATCGGAATCCAATATCGCCAGGCCCTCCGAGATGGCCTGGCGGCGGACCTCTTCCCGGTCGCTGACCAGTGCCAGGGTGCCCAGCGCCATGGGGCCGGCGAACCTGGGGCCGGTCTCGCGGGTCGTCGCCACCGCCTGCTCGGCCAGGGCGATGGCCTCGTCGCGCCGGCCCTCGATCAGTGCTACCTTGGCGACGATCACCTGGTTGACGGGATCGAAGCGCCGGGCGCCCAGGCCGTTGGCCAGTTCTATGGCGTGCTGGCAGCTCTGGCGGGCCTCCGTGAGCTGGCCGTTGTCGAACAGCAGCTTGCCGGCGCAACTGCCCGAGGCCACCATCTCGGCCCGTTCGTTGCCTTGTCGGCGGGCCAGTTCGGCCGCCTTCAGGGTATCAATGAGCCCGGCCTCGAGCTGGTTGAGGTAAAGCTGGGTGTGGCCGCGCATGGCCAGGTTGGGGGGTTCGATGGTGGCCAGGCCGTGGACCCGGGCGAGTTCGACACAGGCGTCGAAATGCCGGTGTGAAGTGGCCATGTGGCCGCGCATGTAATAGGCGTCGCCAAGCCCGCTCAGCGCTCGCGCCTCCTTTTCCGGCGAGTCCGCGCGGCGGGCGTTTTCACGGGCCAGTTCGTGCTCTCTCAGGCAGCCCTCGATGTCTCCCATGGGGAAATAGATGCTGCCGCGGTAGTAGTGCACCTGCGCCAGGTCCTCGATGCGTTGGTAGTTCTCGGCCACCGCCTGGGCGCGATCGAGCGCCGCCAGGGCGGCGTCGTAACGGTCGAGGATGCGCAATCCACCAACCAGGTCGAGCAGCAGCGGCATTTCCTGTTCGGCGCGCTGGGCGTTATCGGGGAGTGTCTCCAGCAGTTCCAGCCCGCGTTCCACGTGGCCCACCGATTCGGCGCTGGCCCAGCGCTCGGCGGCGCGCTGGCCGGCGCGCTGCCAGTAGGGCACGGCGGCTTCGGCCAGCCCGGCTTCGCTGTAGTGATGGGCCAGCAACTCCGGCTCGCCGGCCGCGGTCTCGGGAAAATCCGCCGCCATGGTTTCGGCGATTTCGCCATGGTGGCGCTGGCGCGTGCTTTTGAGCAGCGAGCCGTAGGCGGTTTCCTGCACCATGCCGTGCTTGAATTCGTAGCTGGCGGCCGGCGGCAGGCTGCTCTGGAACAGCACCTCGGCTTCGACCAGTTGATCCAGTGCCGTCTGCAAGGCCTCGGCGCCGAGCTGCGAGACGGCGGCCAACAGCGCCTGTGGGAAGCGCCGCCCCAGCACCGCCGCCAGTTGCGCCACCTCCTTGACCTGGCCCAGGCGGTCGAGCCGGGCCATCAGCGAATCCTGCAGCGAGGCCGGAATGGCCAGGTCGCCGGGCGGGCCGACCAGTTGGTAGCGCCCGTCGCGCTCCTCGACCAAGCCGGTTTCCAGCACCGTCTTGGTCAGCTCCTCGACGAACAGCGGGATGCCGTCGGTCTTGGTGACGATCTGCTCGAGTACTGCCTCGGGCAGCTCGCGGCCCGCGGTGACGTGTTGTACCAGGGCGGCGCTGTCGCTGCGGCTGAGGCGGTTCAGCGCCAGCGTCGTGAGGTGGGGATGGCTGCCCCAGCGCGGTTCGAAACCGGGCCTTGCCGTGATCAGCATGAAGAGCCGCCAGTTGCGCAGGCGCTCGATCAGGAGGCCGAGGAACTCAGCGCTCGAGGGATCGAGCCATTGCGCATCCTCGACCACCATGATCATCGGCCGGCGTTGGCTTTGCGCCAGCATCAATGCCAGCAGCGCCTCGGAGACCTTCTTGCGCTGCTCCTCGGGGCTGCCCGGGGCCAGGTCGTAGCGCTCCATATCGCTTTCGAAAAGCACCGATGCCAGGTAGGGCGCGATGTCGGCTGGCGGCAATTCGAGATTGTCGATGAAGGCATCCAGCTTGTCGGCCCGTGCTGACGGCGCATCGTCGCGCTCGAAACCCATGACCCGGCCCAGGCATTCTATCACCGGGTAGAGCGCGCTGTTGGTGTGGAAAGGCGAACACGACAGCGAGAGGGCGCCGAAGCTGCCGTCGTCGAGGCGAGAGCGGAACGCCTCGACGATGCGCGATTTGCCCACCCCGGCTTCGCCCGAGAAGACCACCACCTGGCCTTCGCCGTCTTGCGTCTGGCGCCAGCGGTTGAGCACCAGACCGACTTCCTCCTGGCGGCCCACCAGGGGCGAGAGGCCGCTGCCGGCAGTGGCCTCGAAGCGGCTGGCGGCGGCACCTTCGCCCAGCACTTGCCAGGCCTGTTCCGGCTCGCTGATGCCCTTAAGCTGATGGCGGCCGAGGTCGCGGTACTCGAAGAAGCCACCGACCAGGCGCCGCGTGGCATCGCCGATGACGACGCTGTCGGCCTCTGCCAGGCTTTGCAGGCGGGCCGCCAGGTTGGGCGTCACGCCCAGCACCGCGTGTTCCTCCGAGGCGCCCTGGCCGATGATATCGCCGGCCACCACCAGGCCGGTGGCGATGCCCAGGCGCACGTGCAGGCGAAGACCCGGCCGGGGCTCCAGGGCGGCCACGCCCTCGACGATTCTCAGTCCCGTCCGCACGGCCCGTTCGGGATCGTCCTCGTGGGCCTGGGGGTAGCCGAAATAAACCAAAATGCCGTCGCCCATGTAGCGCGCTATGTAGCCGCCGAAGGCCTCGATCTGGGCGCCGCAGACGTCCTGGTACTGGGTGATGACCTGGCGCAGGTCTTCGGGATCGAAGCGTTCGGAAAGCGCCGTCGAATCGGCCAGGTCGCAGAACATCACTGTGAGCTGCCGGCGCTCGGCCTCGCTGTCGCTTGCCGTTTGGGGCGGGGCAGCCGCTAGCGGCGGCGCCGTGTCCCCCAGTTTTACGCCGCATTGGCCGCAGAACTTGTGGTCGGCCGGATTGAGCGCGCCACAGGCCAGGCAGCACCCCGGCAGCCGGCTGCCGCACTGGCCGCAGAACTTGTTTTCGGGCGGATTGCCGGCCCGGCAGGCAGGACATTCGTTCAACGCTTCCAGGCTCCCAGCTGGACTGGTCGGGGCAGGCCGCCGTGCCCCCCGCCAGGAAGGGTAGCGCAAATAGCTGCGCAAGCGAACCCGCGGGGCCAGCACATCTTCGCTTGGGGCCTAAAGTTGGCCGGTCGGTCTTGAACGATGGGGTAAGATGGCCATATCCATTTTCATTATATTAGATAATGCTAATATTCGATCCACGAGGGGAAGCCGCCATGATCCGCCGATCCGCAGTCCTCGCCTTGCTGTTCGCCGGGGCGTTCTCGGCCGTGGCCCGGGGCGAGACCGAGCTGACCGTGCAGCTGACCCAGATCAGCGAACAAAAAGCCGTGTTCGCGAGCGTCGAGAGCGTCGACGTGACCCCCGGGCGCGGGCGCGGATCGCTGGTTTGGTACGCGACCTGGTGGTTGACGAGGGCAGCCTGGTCAAGCGCGGCCAGCGCCTGGCCTTGGTGGTCGACGCCAAACTCAAGCTTGGCCTGGCGGCACTCGATGCCCGCTTGGCTTCGCTGGCGGGGCCCGTCGAGGCTTGGCCGAGACGGCGCTCAAGCGGGCTCGGCGGCTGCACCGTTCCGGCAACGTCAGCCAGGCCCGCCTCGACGAGGCGGTGGCCAACCTCGATGCCCTCAAGGCCGACACAGCGGCCCAGCAGGCGGAGCGCGCCGTGCTGGTGCAGCGCGCCGCACCGAGGGTGCGGTGCTGGCGCCGGCCGCCGGCCGCGTGCTGCGC
Organism: Alphaproteobacteria bacterium; assembly: GCA_030740435.1. Taxonomy (NCBI): domain Bacteria; kingdom Pseudomonadati; phylum Pseudomonadota; class Alphaproteobacteria; species Alphaproteobacteria bacterium. The sequence continues at coordinate 11,454 of JASLXG010000188.1, forward strand.
GTGGCGCTGACCAACGGCAGCGTCGTCATGCCCGGTCGAGATCAGCATCCGGCTGCCCAAATCGGAGCTCACGCCGGGGCCCCGGCTACTGAGCACGCCGCTGCCCACCATTGACGGCCGGCTGGCCGGACGCTTCGAGGCGCCGATCTACGGCATGCTGGCGGTAAACCAGGCCCTGGAGAGGCACGATTGGGGCCCCGCCGGGCCGCCGCAGGTAAGTCTGCACGGCCAGCCGGCAGACGAATCCCTGCCCACCCTGCTGTGGGACGGCGAATGGGAGATCACCTACGTCACCTTCCGCGACATGGGGGCCGCCTTCATGGTCGCCATCATCGGCATCTATCTGCTGGTGGTGGGCCAGTTCGGCTCATTCCGCCTGCCGCTGCTGGTACTCGTGCCGGTGCCCTTGACGCTGATCGGCATCATGCTTGGACACTGGCTGTTCGGCGCCGCCTTCACCGCCACCTCGATGATCGGCTTCATTGCCCTGGCCGGCATCGTGGTGCGCAATTCGATCCTGCTGATCGATTTCATCCGGGCCCGCCAGCGTCAGGGAGCGGCGCTGCGCCAAAGCCTGCTGGAGGCCGGCGCCATCCGCTTCAAGCCGATTTTTCTTACCGCCGTCGCCGCCATGGTGGGGGCTTCGGTAATTCTCTTCGACCCCATCTTCCAGGGCCTGGCGATTTCCCTGCTGTTCGGCCTGGCCTCGTCGACCATACTCACCCTGCTGGTCATCCCGGCGCTTTATGTCTGGCTGCGCGACGACGGGGTTGAAGTCGAGACGGCTTGACGGCAGTCCGGTCTTACTGGTGCAAAACCCCGGCGCAAGCCACGACAACTTCGTTTGCGGGCAGTGCTACCCAGCCTTCACTGCTAAGGGGAACGCTGGCGAACAATGCAGCCCGTTGGATTGGCTGGTCGCCGTGGTGCACCATTTCGACCCCGGCATGATTGAAAGCAGAGTCCTTTGTTCGGCACTCCCGTGTCAGCATGTGCAGTCCCGGGGCGCGTACAGCCCCGTCGTTCTGGGTGCGCTTGTGACTGTGGACAAACAGCGCCTCACCATCGGCATAGAGAAAATTGGCCATCCCGCGCTGACGCATCTCGGCCGCGAAATCGACGAACACGGAGAGGCGATCGGCCAGCGGTGGCCTGGTTTTCGATTTGCTGCCGATCTTTTGCAGAGCCTGCAGAAGGACGCAGAAGGCCAGTTCGGAATCGGTGGTGCCAACGGGCTGGAAGCCAAGCTTGTCGAGGGTGTAAGCCTCGGCCAGACCGCTCAATTTTCTATTGCGGGCGAAAACGTGGGAATAGCCGTTCATCTCGCGCTGAAAGGGATGGGTGTTGGGCAGGCTGACGGAACCCATGGTGGCTTTGCGAATATGAGAGATGACCGTGGTGCTGGCGAGGCCGGCGCTCTCGACGAATGACACCCAGGGGCTTTTGAAGGCGGGCGCGGTATCGCGTACCAGATACGTGTCGTACCCGGTTTCATCAAAATAGGCGATGCCCCAGCCATCGGCATGGCAGGCGCTGAAGCCGCCGTGCAGGGCAAATTCCTGCAACGACAAAGTGACGGTGGCGGGAAAGCGCGCGGAAAGGGCAAAAAGCTCACACATCGGTGTTCTTGACTGTGCCTCCTCGGCCGCCTGATCAAGCGGCATGTAACGCCAAGCGCGCGGCCGGCGTCAACCTCCGAACCCGGCACCTTGAGACCGGTTATTTGATGGCAGTATATTCTGAGGAAAAAAATATATAAAACAATAAAATAACAAGTATCTTTAATGTAAAATATTAAGAGATTCACCGACCCCTCTGGAAACTGCGATCGAGTCACCTTACGTTTGTTGGCAACGAAAACAACAACGGCAGGGATGAGGGCGGCGTGACGTTACAGAGTACAAAAAAACCCGAGGCGGACGACGGCTGGGCGCGATCGCGCCGTTTTCTGCGCCAGGTGCGCCAGTTGATGACCGGCCACGGCACCACCGAGGCCCGGCTCGACCGCGTGGTGGCGGTGATCGCCGACTATCTGGCGGCCGAGGTCTGTTCGATCTACGTGCTGCGCGACCAGCGCGATTTCGAGCTTTTCGCCACCTTGGGCCTGAACCGCGATGCCGTGCACCTGACGCGCCTGCGCCACGGCGAGGGTCTGGTCGGCCTGATCGCCGAACAGGCCCGCCCGGTGGCCCTGGCCGACGCCCAAAGCCATCCCAATTTCGTGCTGCGGCCGGAAACCGGCGAGGAGGTCTACCATTCCTTCATGGGTGTGCCGGTGCTGCGCGCCGGCCGGGTGCTTGGCGTCATGGTCGTGCAGAACCTCACGCGGCGGCGTTACGCCGAGGCTGAGATCGAGGCCTGCGAAACCGTCGCCATGGTGCTGGCCGAAGTGCTGGCGGCGGCCGGAGAAAGGGAGCCGGCGGCTGCTGCCGTGGCGTCAGGACCGGCTCTGATCGCCGGCATTTCGCTAAGCCGTGGCGTGGCCACCGGTCGGGCTCGCCGGGTGCAGCGCGAAATCGTTGTCGAGCACACCCTGGCGGACCAACCGGAGCCGGAGTTGAAGCGCTTGGACGAAGCGTTTGCGGCGCTCAGCACCGGTCTCGAGGCCCATATCGAGGGCTCGGCGCTGCCGGCCATGGGCGAGCACCGCGAGGTGCTGGAGGCCTTCAAGATGTTTGCCGAGGATCACGGTTGGCGTGAGCGCATTGCCGATGCCGTGCGTGGCGGCCTCAGCGCCGAGGCGGCCGTGCAATTGGTCCAGAACGAGATCCGCGGCCGCCTCTCCAAGGCCCAGGACCCCTATTTGCGCGAGCGCCTGGTCGATCTCGACGATCTCGGCGACCGCCTGCTCAGGCACCTCATCGGGCCCGCTGGCAACGGCGCCCTGGTGCTGCAGGAACCGGCCGTGCTGATCGCCCGCAATCTCGGACCGGCGGCGCTTCTCGATCTCGACCCCGACTACCTCGAGGGCGTCGTGCTGACCGAAGGATCGCCGACCTCTCACCTGGCCATTGTCGCCCGGGCATTGGGCGTGCCCGTGGTCGGGCGCTGTCGTGAGGCTCTCGACGTCGTGGTCGAGGGAGACCTGCTGATCGTCGATGGTGACGGCGGCCAGGTCGTAGTGAGGCCGGAGCCCCGCGCCCTGCAGGCCTATGAGAGCAGCATCGGACGCTCCAGTCCGGCCGACGATTTCGCCGCCACCTGCAAACTCGAGTCGCTAAGCCGCGATGGCCGGCACATCTCGATCGAGCTCAACGCCGGCTTTCCCTTCGAGGTGCCCAGGCTCGACGATTGCGGTGCCGAGGGTATCGGGCTTTTTCGCACGGAATTGGCCTTCATGGGGCGCCACAGCTATCCCGACGTGGCGGCCCAGGCCGAACTCTATGCCTCCGTTCTGGCCCGGGCCGGCGAACGGCCCGTGGTCTTTCGCACCCTCGATATCGGCGGCGACAAGGCGCTGCCCTATCTCGAGACTTCGGGAGACAGCAATCCGGCGCTGGGTTGGCGCGGCATTCGCGTCGGTTTCGACCGCCCCGGCATTCTCGAAGACCAGCTTGGCGCCCTCATCCGGGCTGCCGGCCGGCGCCTCGACGTGGTCTTTCCCATGGTCACCGAATTGGCCGAGTTCAATCATGCCCGTGGCGTGCTGGATATCGAGCTGGAGAAAGCCCGGGCCGCCGGCCTGGCCACGCCGGTCGATGTCAGGGTCGGGGTCATGCTCGAGGTACCGGCGCTGCTGTGGCAGCTCAAGCCGTTGTTTGCCGCCGCCGATTTCGTATCGCTGGGCACCAACGATCTGCTGCAGTACCTCTTTGCCAGCGACCGCGACAACCCCCGCGTCAACGCCCGCTACGACGTGCTTTCAGCGCCCTTGCTGGGATTGATCGGGGAGGTCGTGGCGGCCGCTTCTGCGGCCGATGTACCACTCACCGCCTGCGGCGAGATCGCCGGCCGGCCACTCGAAGCCATGGCGCTGATAGGCTGCGGCGTCGAGCGCCTGTCGATGACGGCGGCCAGCGTACCGGCGCTCAAGCGTATGGTGCGCAGCCTCGACGTCAGCGCGCTCTGTACGATGGTGGCCGACTTGGCCGGCCAGGACCACGGCAGCGTGCGTGCCGCCTTCGAGGAATTCGCCCGCCAGAGCGGGGTCGAAGTCTAAAACGCGCCCTAAATAGGATTGATGGCGGCCATTTGCGGTGTCCCGGCGCCGTCGACCTCGACCAAATCGCCATTGATACGTACCCGGCCTTCGGCAATCCACTTCACCGCCTTGGGATAGCACTGGTGTTCGGTGGCTAGTACCCGGGCGGCCAGGGTGTCGGCGTCGTCGCCCGGGCGCACGGGCACCAGCGATTGGATGATGATCGGGCCGGCATCCATTTCGGGCCGCACGAAGTGCACGGTGCAGCCGGAAAAGCGGGTGCCCGAGGCGACTACCTGCTCATGCACGTGGATGCCCGGAAAGGCCGGCAGCAGCGAGGGATGGATGTTGACCACGCGGTCTGGCCAGCCTTCGAGAAAGCCGGCCGTGAGCAGACGCATGAAGCCGGCCAGGCAGACCAGTTCGACGCCGGCGCCGCGCAGGCTGGCATCGATCTCGGCCTCGAAGCCCTGGCGATCGGCGAAGTCACGGTGGTCGAAGGCGGCCGTCGCCAAACCGGCATCTCGTGCCCGTTCGAGGCCCGCCGCCTGGGGTTGGTTGGAGACGACCAGAGCGATCTCCGCGGGATAGTCGTCCCGGGCCGTGGCCGCCATCAGGGCTTGTAGATTCGAGCCGCGCCCGGAAATCAAAACGCCGAGTTTCACGATGGCCTCACTTCCAGATCAGGTTGGTCAACGCCACGCCCTCGGCCTCGACGATGTGGCCGATGGCGGCGGCTCCGCCGAGCAGCTCGGCCGCCGCCTCGGCCTCTGTCGCGGCGACGATGGCCAGCATGCCGAGGCCACAATTGAAGGTGCGCAACATCTCTTCGTCGGGCACGCCTTCGGCTGCCAGCCAGGCGAACACCGGCGGAATTTCCCATCGACTGGCGTCGAGCTCGGCGCCCAGGCCCGCCGGCAGCACTCGCGGCAGGTTTTCCAGCAGGCCGCCGCCGGTGATGTGGGCAAAGCCCTTGGCCAAGCCGGCCCGAGCCAGGGCCAGGCATTCGCGTACATAGATCCGGGTCGGCGTCAGCAGGGCCGTTCCGAGGTCGCCGTCGGCGGCAAAGGGGGCCGGCTTGGCCAGATCCAAGCCGAGTTCGTCGACGATCTTGCGCACCAG
>JASLXG010000189.1 GCA_030740435.1 Alphaproteobacteria bacterium
ATTTCCGTTTGGCCGGCATCCGCCGAGACACAATCGTGTGAAACAGCCCTTCGCCCCGCACGCCGCCCGACGATCCGCCCCTTCCCTCGCGAACCATTTCCCATTAAAGGGTACCCAATAACGCAATACCGCATTGGAGGGCTTTATGAGTTTTACCATCGTCGAACAGTGTCTGCCGCGTCTCAACCGCAGCGAACTGGCGGTCCCCGGTTCCAACAATAAGTTTCTCGAACGGGCCGCGGAGAGCGCCGCAGACGTCGTATTTCTCGATCTCGAGGACGCCGTCGCCCCCGACGACAAGGTGCCGGCGCGCCACAACGTCATCGCCGCGCTCAACGACCTGGACTGGAGCGGAAAGACCATTTCGGTACGTGTCAACGGCCTCGACACCCACTACATGTACCGCGACCTGGTCGACGTGGTGGAGCAGGCCGGGGCCAAGATCGACCTGATCATGGTGCCCAAGGTGGGCACGGTGGCCGACATCTACGCCATCGACATGCTGCTGACCCAGATCGAGCAGGCCAAGGGATTAAAAAAGCGCATCGGCCTGGAAGTGATCATCGAAACCGCCTTGGGCATGCAGAACATCGACCAGATCGCGGCCGCCAGCCCGCGCCTCGAATCGCTGCACTTCGGGGTCGCCGATTATGCCGCCTCGACCAAGGCCCGCACCACGCAGATCGGCGGTCCCAATCCCGACTACTTGGTGCTCACCGACGCCGATGCCGAGGGTCGGCGCGAGAGCCACTGGGGCGACATGTGGCACTACGCCATCGCGCGCCTGGTGGTGGCGGCCCGGGCCAATGGGCTCAGGCCCATCGACGGTCCCTTCGGAGATTTTTCCGATGCCGCCGGCTACCGCGCCCAGGCGCTGCGTGCCGCGGTGCTGGGCTGCGAGGGCAAATGGGCCATCCATCCCAGCCAGGTCACCCTGGCCAACCAGCTTTTCAGCCCCTCGCCGGCCGAGGTGGCCAAGGCGCGGCGCATCCTCAAGGCCATGAAGGAGGCCCAGCGCGCCGGCCAGGGCGCGGTGGCGCTGGACGGCCGGCTGATCGACATCGCTTCGATCCGGCAGGCCCAGGTGCTGGTCAAGAAGGCCCGCCAAGTGGGCGGCCCCAAGCCGCGCCCGGCGGCTGCCAAGAAAGCCGCCAAGAAGAGCTCGAAAAAGCCCGCCAGGAAGAAGGCCAGCAAGAAGGCCAAGGGGCGGCGCTAGGCCAGCTTGCCGGGAGCCTTCATGAACGCCTTTCTCGACTTCGAAAAGCCGATCGCCGAGCTTGAGGGCAAGATCAAGGAGCTCAGGCACCTGGCCGAAGAGGGCGACGTCAACATCGCCGAGGAGGTCTCGAAACTCGAGGCCAAGGCCGAGCAGCAACTACGCCTGACCTACGCCAACCTGACGCCCTGGCAGAAGACCCTGGTGGCGCGGCACCAGGACCGGCCGCACATGAGCGCCTACGTGGCCCGGCTGATCGAGGACTTCACGCCCCTGGCGGGTGACCGCGCTTATGGCGAGGACCGCGCCGTGTGCGGCGGCCTGGGCCGCTTCCGCGGCCGTTCGGTGATGGTGCTGGGCCACGAGAAAGGCAACGGCACCGATGGCCGGGTGCGGCACAACTTCGGCATGGCCCAGCCCGAAGGCTACCGCAAGGCGGTGCGCCTGATGGAGCTGGCCGAACGCTTCCGCCTGCCGGTGATCAGCTTCGTCGACACGCCCGGCGCCCATCCCGGCGTGGGCGCCGAGGAACGCGGCCAGTCCGAGGCCATTGCCCGCAGCATCGAGGCTTGCCTGGACCTGACGGTGCCGCTGCTCGCCGTCATCATCGGCGAGGGCGGCTCGGGCGGCGCCGTGGCCCTGGCCGCGGGCAACCGGGTCTGCATGCTGGAACACGCCATCTATTCGGTGATCTCGCCCGAGGGCTGTGCCTCGATCCTCTGGCACAGTGCCGAACGGGCTCAGGACGCCGCCGAAGCGCTCAAGCTGACGGCCCAGGATCTGCAGCGCCTGGCTGTCATCGATGAAGTGGTGGACGAGCCCATAGGCGGCGCCCACCGCCTGCCCGAAGCCGCCATCGAGGCCGTCGGCGAGGCCCTTGCCAGGGCGCTCGACGACCTGGTCGAGCGTGCCCCAGACAGGCTGCGCGACGAGCGCCGGCAAAAATTCCTGGCCATGGGCCGGGCGGGGCCGCCTAAGTAGGCGGCTTTTTTTTGGACCCTAACCGGGCGGGCGCATCCGCGTTTTTTTTTGGCCCCTCACCGGGCGGGCGCATCCGCGCCCTTGGCCTCCGCCCCCCATTCGGCTAAGGGATGCACACATCTTCAAGGGCGCAGCCAGTTGAAGCACGGGGAATTGACCACAGAGATGGGGTAATCGGCGCTGAGGGTGGCTAC
>JASLXG010000190.1 GCA_030740435.1 Alphaproteobacteria bacterium
AGATGGGGGGAAACCTTTTCCCAGACCTCATCCCTGATGACGAAACGTCCCGTGTTCATCAAAACCTCCTTGCAAAAGGAAGTTTGAATCACTTTTTGACGCTCTTGGGAATCCCTTAAATGTCAACAGGCCCTAGCCCGCTTGAAGCTGATTTCATTACTGATGGAATGGTCGCGGTAAGGGGGCGGGTTGCCCCGCTTCCCTCCGCACAGATCCCGGCCTGCGCTGCTAACGCAGCGGGCTCATATGGAAGGGCAAACGTGATCGGCCTGCGGGGTCTGGGCGGCCCATACAGCTCCGATCCGTGGGCGCACGGCTTTGTTCGGGGCTTCCTAGGTACTATGCAGTCGTCCGTTTCCTCATGCCTTCCGGCCGGGCTTCGCTCCATGGAGCTTACCCGACTGGCCCGCGACCGCCAGGTCTTGCTCCGCGATGGACTTTCACCCCCTATCCTTTGCCAGCTTGTCCTGGCGCTCTCCGCACGAGGCCAATTCGCATCGCCTGGGAGCTTTGCTGCCCGTGACCTGGTGGGAATTGCGGGTTAACGTCCGACCCAGGCACTATTCCCCACCGGGGTCGAGGCCCCCTCGCCAGGTCGCAACCGGAGCCCTGCCATGCATGACGCCAACTTCCTCATCGAGAACAACGCCAAACACTTCTGGCACCCCATGGCCCACCCGGCCGAGATGCAGGCCCAGCCGCCCAAGGTCATCACCGCCGCCGAGGGCGTCGAGGTCACCGACGTCCACGGCCAGCGCCTGCTCGATGCCGTGGGCGGGCTGTGGAACGTCAACCTGGGCTATTCCTGCCAGCCGGTGAAAGACGCCATCCGCGACCAGCTCGAGCGCCTGCCCTATTATTCGGCCTTCCGCGGCACCTCGACTGGACCGGCCATCGAGCTTTCCTACGAGTTGCGCCAATGGTTCGAGGCGGACGGGCTGGTGCGCGCCTTTTTCACCTCGGGCGGCTCGGATTCGGTGGAGACGGCGCTACGCCTGGCGCGCCAGTACCACAAAATCCGCGGCCAGCACGACCGAACCAAGTTCATCTCGCTCAAGCAGGGCTACCACGGGACGCACTTCGGCGCCGCCTCGGTCAACGGCAACGCCAAGTTCCGGCGCAATTACGAGCCCTTGCTGCCCGGTTGCTTCCACATTCCGCCGCCCTGGCCCTACCGCAACCCCTTCGGCGAGGACGATCCGGCCAAGCTGGCCCGGCTCTCGGCCGCCGCGCTCGACGACGAGATCGCCTTCCAGGGCCCCGACACCGTAGCTGCCTTCATCATGGAGCCGGTGCTGGGCGCCGGCGGCGTGATCGTGCCCGACCCCAGCTTCATGCCGCAGGTACGAGAGATCTGCGACCGCCACGGCGTGCTGCTGATCGCCGACGAGGTCATCACCGCCTTTGGCCGCACCGGCGCCTGGACCGGGTCCAGGCTCTGGGGCGTGCGTCCCGACCTGATGTCCCTCGCCAAGGCCATCACCAACGGCTACTACCCCATGGGCGCCACCATGATCTCGGAAGGCGTGGCCGAGGCCTTCGAACGGAACGACGATAGCTTCGGCAACATCGGCCACGGCTATACCTATTCGGCCCACCCCGTGGCCGCCGCGGCGGCGTTGGCGGCGCTGGCGGAGACCGAGCGCCTGCAGGTGGCCGATAACGCCAAGGCCCGGGGCCAGGAGCTGATCGCCGCCTGCCGCGACCTCAAGGCGCGCTACGAGGTGGTCGGCGACGTGCGCGGCCAGGGCCTGATGCTTTGCCTCGAGCTGGTCGCGGACCGCGCCGCCAAGACCCCGGCCGCCAAGGAAACCGTCAACGCCGTCTTCGAGACCGCCTACCAGGCCGGTGTCATGGTGCGGGTGAGCGGCCACCAGCTCATTCTCTCGCCGCCCCTGATCATCAGCGCCGCGGACATCGGCCGCATCGCGGCCGCCCTCGATGCCGGGCTGGCGGCGGCAAATCCGGCATGACCGCCCCCGCCATCCTGGTGCTGGGCACCGCCGACACCAAGGCGGACGAAATATCGTTCCTGCGTGAGTGCCTGACGGCGGGCGGCGCCAAAGCCGCCATCATGGACGTGGGCGTGCTGGGCGAGGCGCCCCTGGCGGTCGATTTCAGCCGCCACGACGTGGCCCGTGCCGCCGGTACGACCAACGCCGCCATCGCCGCGTTGGGCGACGAAAACCTGGCCATGGCCAAAACCGCCGAGGGCGCCGCCGCCTTGGCCTTGGAACTCTGCCAATCCGGGCGCTGCGACGGCCTGATCGCGCTGGGCGGCACCATGGCCACCGACCTGGCGCTGGACGTCACTTCGGCGCTGCCGCTGGGCCTGCCCAAGGTGGTGCTCTCGACGGTAGCCTTTTCGCCGCTGCTGCCGCCCGAACGGTTGGCACCCGACCTCATCATGGTGCTCTGGGCGGGCGGGCTCTACGGCCTCAACAGCCTCTGCCGCGCTTCGCTGAGCCAGGCCGCCGGCGCCGTCCTGGGCGCCGCCCGCCTGGCCCAAAAGCCGCAACGCCAAAGGCCGGTCGTCGGCCTCAGCTCGCTGGGCAAGACCAGCCTCAGCTACATGGTTCACTTGAAGCCGGAACTCGAATCCCGGGGCTACGAGGTGGCCGTCTTCCACACCACCGGCATGGGCGGCCGGGCCATGGAAACGCTGGCCGCCCGGGGCCAACTGGCGGCGCTGATGGATTTCTCGCTGGTCGAGGTCAGCAACCACCTGATGGGCTCGCTGGTCAGCGCCGGGGCCGATCGCCTGGAAGGCGCCGGCCGCGCCGGGGTGCCCCAAATCGTCGCTCCGGGCGGGGTCACGCTGATCGACATGCAGGCCTGGGCGCCCGTGCCGGAGAGGTTTGAGGGCCGCGAATTCCACGCCCACAACCGGCTGATCGCCTGCGCCATCATGGAACCGGGCGAAAAACGCGCCGCCGCCCGCGCCATCGCCGCCAAGCTGCAAAAAGCCACCGGCCCCACCGCCTTCATCATGCCGCTCGCGGGCATCGACGAATGGGACAAGCCCGGCGGCCCCTTTCACGACCCCGACGGCCTCGCCGCCTTTGCCGACGAGATGCGCCAAGCCCTGGCGCCGCCCGTCGAGCTGATCGAGATCGAGGCCCACATCAACGACCGCGCCTTTGCCGATCGTGCTTTGGCCGTGCTCGACGGCTGGGTGGCCGAGGGGCTGGTGGTACGGGGGGAGGTTTGAGGGTTAGAGCGGCTGGCGGATTGGCCCGCCTCAACCGCCGCTCAACAGACGTTCAACAAGCTGCTTCACCGAAGGAATGAAGACCTTGCCCTTGGCGTCACGATAGAAGGGATCATCGGCTGCCTTGAAGGCATTGTGGCCGGCAAAGATCAGCTTGCTGTCCAGGTCGACGGCCTGGATAGCCCCCACCAGTCCTTTCCGAATACAGTAGACGCGGGGGTCGGCCAGTTTGCCGGTAGCGAAGTTTTTTTCTGGATTCTGGCTCCAGGCACTGAGGCCGCAGTTGGCCAGACAACCCGTGCATTCCGCCATGTCCCGCCGAATTTCCCGCTCTTTCTCAGGACTGACGAAAATCACTGTGCCATCCGGTGTGGGCATGGGCCTGTCGAAGCCAGCGGCAATCCAGGCATCCACCTTCAGCTTGTCTCGCGGGCTGACGTAATATTTCTTGTTGGCCAGGGACCGCCCTTCAACAAGCTTGGAAAGGCTTTCGTCGGGCCTGCGCGAAAACGGCACCTGCCGCTCCGAGCGTTGGATCAATTCCCGGATCATGCCGTTCTGGTAGGTCGACGAACAAAACCCGGTGGGGCTGAAATTGTTGAGGGCCACGTCGCCCTCCTGCATCGACAGCAGCAGATGTTTCCATTCATCCGACACCGGGCTTTCCCGCGTCAACAGATCCCGGGTGCCGATCTGGAAGGCAATGGGGCCAATCTCCGGGTTGTCCAGCCAGTGTTCCCAGTCCCGCAGGTACCAGACGCCGCCGGCCATGACGATGGCGACATTTTGCATGCCGTTCTCGTTCATGGTCCGGCGCACGCACTTGACACGCTCGAAAGGGTCTTCCGGCATCTCGGGGTCTTCCCGACTGGTGATACCGTTGTGGCCGCCAGCCAGCCAGGGGTCCTCGTAGACCACGGCGCCGATCAGTTCGTCGTAGCTGCCCCGCCATTTCTTGAAGGCACGCTTGAGCAGCACTTTCAGCGCCATGACGCTGGAGATGATGGGGTCCAGGTAGACGCCCTCGTCGGCACAGATCCGGGCATCTTCCTCGCTCGGCAAACCGGCACCCATGGTCAAGGCATGAACCATGTTGGCACCGCCGGGCAGGCGGCTGCCGGCCAGCACGCCACGCAAGATACGCATGGCGCCGCCGGCTTCCTTGAGAAGGTTCAGACGGACACGGCCCTTGCCGGCAGAGGCCCGGTGGGCAATGCCGACCTGCAAGATGGCACCTTCGATGGACCAGGCCACCAGCTCTTCATGTCGTTCCTGGCGGCTGCGTCCGGCGTAGGGGTATGAATTCGGCCGGCCATTTTCATCGTAGGCAATTGCCGCCCCGGTACCGGATATGGTGCCGCCGGCATTTTCCGCCGCCCAGGCGCCGGCGTTCTTGCCGTTGGTGGCGCTGACGCCCTTGCCGCCCTGGACCAGGGGCAGAACCCAGGCGCCGTCAATGAAGACGGGCCGGCCGAGCTTTTCCCGGATCCGCTCAAAGCCCTCGAGTCGGCCGACGAGCCGGTCCTCTGGCAGTGGCGGGATTTCGCCAAGCGGCCTCTCTAGGGCCTTGAGATTGGACAACGCCACGGCAAACTCATCAATCGTGAAATCCGAAACTTGGTAGGCCCGCCGGCTACCAACTATCACACCTGATGGTGAGTTCCCAGCTTGCCCGCATTTCTCACCGGGTCACGGCCAAGGAAAAGGCCGAAAGCGTCGGCGCTACTCCACCAGTTCCGACACCTTGGGTTCGCCGTCGCTTTCCTCGCCACCGCTGTCGCGCTTGGGCTTTTTCGGGCGGCTGGCCTTTTTCGGAGCCTCATAGGCGAAGGCGAGTTTGCCATCTTTGGTATCGAGGTGCACCAGGCCGCCGCCCGACAGCTCGCCGAACAGGAGCTCCTCGGCCAGCGGCTTCTTGATGTGCTCCTGGATCACCCGGGCCAGCGGGCGGGCGCCGTAGAGGCGGTCGTAGCCTTTGTCAGAGAGCCAGGCACGGGCCTCATCGGATGTCGCGATCTCGACGTTCTGCTCCTCGAGCTGGTGTTCGAGCTGGAGCATGAACTTGTCGACCACCCGGGCCATGACCTCGGGCGAGAGATGGGCGAAGCCGATGATGGCGTCGAGCCGGTTGCGGAACTCGGGCGTGAACATGCGCTTGATGGCCTCTTCGTCCTCGCCCTCGCGCAAGCCGCGTTCGAAGCCGATGGCGTGCTGGCTCATCTCCTGGGCCCCGGCGTTGGTGGTCATGATCAAAATCACGTTGCGGAAATCCACCTTCTTGCCGTTGTGGTCGGTGAGCTTGCCGTGGTCCATGATCTGCAGCAGCACGCCGAAGACGTCCTCGTGCGCCTTCTCGATCTCGTCGAGCAGCAAGACGGCGTGGGGGTTCTGGTCGACGGCGTCGGTCAGCATGCCGCCCTGGTCGAAGCCGACGTAGCCCGGCGGCGCGCCGATCAGCCGCGAGACCGAATGGCGCTCCATGTATTCCGACATGTCGATGCGGATCAGCTCGACGCCGAGCAGATCGGCAAGCTGGCGCGCCACCTCGGTCTTGCCCACCCCGGTGGGACCCGAAAAGAGGTAGCTGCCGATGGGCTTTTCGGGCTCGCGCAAGCCGGCGCGGGCCAGGCGGATGGCGCTCTCCAAGGCCTCGATGGCCTTCTCCTGGCCGAACACCACGGCGCGCAGGTCGCGGCCCAGGGTGCGCAGCACCTCCTTGTCGCTCTTAGACACCGAGCGCGGCGGGATGCGGGCGATCTTGGCCACCACGGTCTCGATCTCGCGCACGCCGATGGTCTTGCGCCGGCGGCTCTCGGGCTTGAGCATCTCGGCGGCGCCGGTCTCGTCGATGACATCGATGGCCTTGTCGGGCAGCTTGCGGTCGTGGATGTAGCGGTCCGAAAGCTCGACCGCCGACTTCACCGCCTCGGCCGTGTAGCGCACCTTGTGGAAATCCTCGAAATAGGGCTTGAGGCCGCGCAGGATCTTGATGGCGTCGGGCAGGCTGGGTTCATGCACGTCGATCTTCTGGAAGCGCCGCAACAGCGCCCGGTCTTTTTCAAAGTACGAGCGGAAGTCTTTATAGGTGGTCGAGCCCATGCAGCGCAGCAAGCCACCCTGCAGCGCCGGCTTGAGCAGATTCGAGGCATCCATGGCGCCGCCCGAGGTGGCACCGGCGCCGATCACGGTGTGGATCTCGTCGATAAACAGGATGGCGCCCTCATAGTTCTCGATCTCGGTCACCACCGCCTTGACGCGTTCCTCGAAGTCGCCGCGGTAGCGCGTGCCGGCCAGCAGCGCCCCCATGTCCAGCGCGAAGATGGTGGCGCTCTTGAGCACGTCGGGCACCTCGCCCTCGTTGATGCGCCGCGCCAGGCCCTCGGCGATGGCGGTCTTGCCGACACCGGGGTCGCCCACGTAGAGGGGATTGTTTTTGGTCCGGCGGCAGAGGATCTGGATGGTGCGGTCGACCTCGGTCTCGCGGCCGATGAGCGGGTCGACGCGGCCCTCGGCGGCCTTTTGGTTGAGGTTGACGCAGTAGCCCTCGAGGGCCTCGGCGCCCTCGCGGTTGGTGCCGTCTTCGCTCTCCTCGTCGCTGCCGCGGGCGGTCCGGGTCGAGCTCTCGCCGGGCGCCTTGGCCACGCCATGGGAGATGTAGCTGACGGCATCGAGACGCGTCATGTCCTGCTTTTGCAGGAAGTAGACGGCGTGGGATTCGCGCTCCGAGAAAATCGCCACCAGGACGTTGGCGCCGGTCACCTCCTCGCGGCCCGAGGACTGCACGTGGATCAACGAGCGCTGGATGACGCGCTGGAAGCCGGCCGTCGGCTTGGGGTCGTCATAGGCCTCCATCACCAGGTTGGCGAGCTCTTCCTCGAGGTAGGCCGCCAGGTCGCGGCGCAAGGGGTCGATGCCGACGCCGCAGGCGTTGAAGACGGAGATGGCATCGGCATCCTCGGTCAAGGCCAGCAGCAGATGTTCCAGCGTGGCGTATTCGTGGCGCCGCTCGCTGGCCAGTGCCAGGGCGCGGTGCAGGCTTTTTTCGAGATTGGCGGCAAAACCGGGCACGTCGACCTACCCTTCCCTATTCTTTTTCCATGGTGCACTGCAGCGGGTGCTGGTTGCGCCGCGCCGTGTCGACCACCTGGTTGACCTTGGTCTCGGCCACCTCGAAGGTGTAGACGCCGCAGACGCCGACCCCTTTCTGATGCACGTGCAGCATCACGGCCGTGGCTTCTTCCTGGTTCTTGCGGAAGATGTGCTTGAGCACCTGGACCACGAACTCCATGGGCGTGTAGTCGTCATTGAGCAGCAGCACCCGGTACATCGAGGGCTTCTTGGTCTTGGCCCGCGACTTGGTGACGACGGCCGTGCCGGTATCGTCGTCGTCGCTGATGTGCCGCTGGTCGCGTCGGTTCGCCATGTTCACTCGGTTCCCAGGGTCCTAAGGCTCGGCTGGCCCGGCGGACCTTCACCTGGTTCATCAATATGGAACGCCGCCCCCAGATTAAAAGGGATGAAGGGGCTTGCTGGCAAGGGCGCAATAAGCGCGGCGCCGGCGCCTAGCCCGCAGTTCTCACCGGGTCACGGCCTGCGCGTCGCTGTGGCGCCGACAGGGTAGGAACGCTGCGCCGCGCGATGTGGGAC
Source organism: Alphaproteobacteria bacterium (assembly GCA_030740435.1). Lineage (NCBI taxonomy): Bacteria > Pseudomonadati > Pseudomonadota > Alphaproteobacteria > Alphaproteobacteria bacterium. The sequence continues at coordinate 7,859 of JASLXG010000190.1, forward strand.
ATCGGGCACGCAGCGGGACACACCCGGTCGGTGCGACAGCGGCGCCCGAAGGGGCACTACCCGGCGCGCGCCCGCAACGGAAAA
>JASLXG010000191.1 GCA_030740435.1 Alphaproteobacteria bacterium
GAACTGGCGCACGAGCGCGGCACGCCGGCCCTGGTCAACATCCACGATGTCGGCCTGGCGCAGGATTTTTCCGACCGGGTCATCGGCCTCAGCGAAGGGCGGCTGATCTTCGACGGCCCCACCAGCGATCTCACGGCCGACGTGCTGACGCAAATTTATGGCGAAGAGGACTGGAGCCAGACCATCCGCCGTGACGATGACGATGACGATGACGAGGGCGCGGGCGATAGTTCGCCGGCAGGTAAATCCCTAACCGACCAGGTCCGTGGCGAGGCAGCCGCCGGATGACCACCCGGACGACTGCCCCGGGCAGCTGGAAACCGCCCAGCCTGATTGAAAGCCCCTACCTGCGCTACGGCATCTTGGCACTGGGGCTGGCTTACCTGGTCTGGTCCATGGGCACCCTGGAAATCGATTGGGGGCGCACCGCCAGGGGCTTCCCGCGCGCCGGCGACATGCTCCAGCGCATGGTTCCCCCCGACTTCAGCCGCTGGGAATTGCTGCTCCGCGGCATCATCGAGAGCCTCGAGATGGCCTTTGCCGCCAGCGTCATCGGCATGGTCCTGGCCGTGCCGCTGGCGGTCTGCGGGGCCCGCAACCTGATGCCGCTGCCGGTCTATCTGGTGGCGCGGTCGATTATCGTGCTGAGCCGCACCTTCCATGAAGTCATCGTCGCCATCTTCTTCGTCAAGGTCGTCGGTTTCGGCCCCCTGGCCGGCTTGCTCACCCTGATCGTGGCCTCGGTCAGCTTCATCGCCAAGATGATCGCCGAGGACATCGAGAACATGAGCATGGGCCAGATCGAGGCCATCCGGGCGACCGGCGCCAGTTTTCCCAAGCTGCTGATCTACGCCGTGCAGCCTCAGGTTCTGCCGCGCTATCTGGGCGTCGCCATCTACCGGCTGGACGCCAACATCCGCCATTCGACGGTGGTCGGCATCGTCGGCGCCGGCGGCATCGGCATGACCCTTACGGCCACCTTCAAGCGCTACGACTACGACTTCAGCCTGGCCATCCTGCTGACCATCATCGCCTTGGTCTTTCTCGGGGAAATTTTCTCCAACTGGGTGAGGAAACGCCTGCGATGACGGCCTCCGAGCAGGCCGTCCGCCAGCCCGATATCTGGCGCAAGTATTCGCCCGGCGAATCCTTGGCGCGCTACGCCTGGTTCCTGGGCGCCGTCTTCATCCTGGTCTGGTCGCTCAGGCATCTCGACATCAACTGGGCCTACTTCATCGACGCCCATATTCAGGCGGCCGATCTAATGGTTCGCATGTATCCGCCCGACTGGCAGCACTTCGACTACATCCTCGACCCCTTGCTGGAGACCATCCACATCGCCACCCTGGGCACGGCGGTGACCGTCATCATTTCGCTGCCGGTGGCCTTCATCGCGGCGCGCAACACGACATTTAACGGCTTCACCTGGGCCCTTGGGCGTTTCATCCTGGTGGCGTCGCGTTCCATCAATACGGTGGTCTGGGCGTTGATTTTCGTGGCCATCTTCGGGCCCGGCGCGATGGCCGGCATCTGGGCCATCGCGGCGCGCTCCATCGGCTTCACGGGCAAGTTGATCGCCGAGGCCATCGAGGAAATCGACCATGGCGCCGTCGAGGCCATTGAGGCCACCGGGGCCTCGCGCCTGAAGGTTCTGCTGATCGGCGTGCTGCCCCAGGTGCTGCCGGTGATCTACGGCACCGTGGTCTACCGTTGGGACATCAACATCCGGGAATCGACGGTGCTCGGTTTCGTCGGCGCCGGCGGCATCGGCATCGAGCTTTATTCCTCGATCAACCAGTTCCTCTGGCGCGAGGTGGCGTTGATGTTCATCGCCATCTTTGCCGTCGTGGTGATCAGCGAGTTCGTCTCGGCCACCGTGCGCGCCAAAATCACCTGAGCCTCTGATCCGCGGGCGGACAGCCAGCCGCCCAAACACATTCTTCGCTACGAGGCACGGTTTCGATGTCCGGTTCAAGAATTTCACCGCCGGCAACCATCCCGCCCACAACCATCGCCGCCGACTATGCGGCCTGGGGAATAGAGATCTCCTTGGGCTGCCTGACGGCCACGGTAGCTGTGGGCGAGGGCGGGGCGGGGCTGGATGCGGCCATGGCGGCGGTGCTGGAGGCGGCGCCCGACGGCATCGCCGGGCTGCCCGCCATCGCGGCGACGCGCCGCGCCTACAAGGCAGGGGGCAAGGATCCCAGCCGCTACCGGCCCTCGGCAGAAGCCTTGCTGCGCAGGCTGCGCCAGGGCAAAGGGCTCTATCGCGTTAACAACGTCGTCGATGTCACCAACATGGTCTCGATTGCCAGCGGATTCTCTATCGGTATGTACGATCAGGCGCGGCTGGACGGGCCGCTGACGCTGCGCCCGGCCGCCGAGGGCGAAACCTACGCCGCCATCGGGCGGGGGCCGATCAATCTGGCCGGGCTGCCGGTGCTGTGCGATGCTGCGGGGCCCTTCGGCTGCCCCACCAGCGACAGCGAGCGCACGGCGATCAACACCGGCACCACGGCCATATTGATGGTGATATTCGATTTCGGTGTGGCGCACGAGCTGCCGGCGGCTCTCGGCCAGGCGGTGGCCTGGATTGCCGAGCACTGCGCCGGCCGCGATATCGAGGAGTGCCTTTTGTGAACGAGATCAAGAACGTTCTGGTGGTCGGCTCGGGCACCATGGGGCGCGGTATCGCGCAGTCTTTTTTGCGCGGTGGACACCGGGTGACGGTGCTCAGCCGCGATCCGGCCAAGGTGAGCGGACTGCCGTCCGAGGCCCGGCTGGTCGGCGAGCCACCGGATCAGGCGCCGGATTTGATTCTCGAAACCGTGGTCGAGGACCTCGACGTCAAGACGGCGCTCTATGCCCGGCTAGAGTCCGCCTACGGCGGCGGGCCGATCCTGGGCACCAACACATCGGGGCTTTCGCTCGATGCCCTGGCTGGGGGTCTCGACCATCCCCGGCGCTTCATCGGCATACACTACTTCCAGCCGGCCGAGGCGCTGCCGCTGGTCGAGGTCATTCGCACCACCGCCACCACCGACGAGGTCTTTGCCGCCGTCGCCGCATCTCTGGGGCGCAACGGCCAGCGCGTCTTGGAGGTACGCAAGCCGGTCAAGGGATTCCTCGCCAATCGGCTGCAGCACGCCATTTTGCACGAGGCCTTCAGCCTGATCGAGGCCGGCGTGGCCACGGCCGAGGACGTCGACAATTTTGCCAAGTACCTGTTTGGGCCGCGGCTCTCGGTGACCGGCTTGATCGAACAGAAGGACATCTCCGGCCTCAACGTCACGGCCAAGACGCAGCACAACCTGGTACCCGACCTCGACCATTCGGGGCGGCCGGGCCGGCTGCTTCTGGACAAAGTCGAAGCCGGCGATTTCGGCGTCAGCACGGGCCAGGGTTTTTACGACTGGCGGCAGCGCGACGTCGAGGCGCACAAGAGCCGTGCCGCCGACAAACTGGCACGCATCCTGGCAATCGTGCTGGAGGAATGATACCCAATCCGCTTGGTTGATTGCGGCAAGGCAGGAGCGGCGTCGATGATGCGTGTAGGTGTCGAGGTGGGGGGAACCTTTACCGATTTGGTGCTGGTCGACGGGGCCGGCGTGCGCGTCGAGAAGGTGCCCAGCACGCCGCACCAGCCCGACCTCGGCGCCATGCAGGCGCTGGCCGCGGCCGAGGTCGATTTTGGCCGGCTCGAGGATCTCGTGCACGGCTCAACGGTGGCCACCAACGCGGTGCTGGAACGCAAGGGGGCCAAGGTCTGCCTGGTGGTCAGCCGGGGCACCCGCGACGTGCTCTTTTTGCAGCGCCACACGCGGCGTCACATCTATGACCTTTTCTACCGAAAGCCCCAACCGGTGCTGCGGCGGCGCGACGTGGTCGAGGTCGCGGAACGGCTGACCGCCGACGGCTCGGTGGTCGAGGCGCTGGACGAGGCGGAAGCCGAGGCGCTGTTGCGGGAGAAACTCGCGGGCGGCTACGCGGCCGTGGCGATTTGCTTGCTCAACAGCTACGTCAACCCCCGGCACGAGGAGCGCCTGGCGGCGCTGGTGCGCCAGATCGACCCCAGCCTCAGCGTCACCTGTTCGGCCCACGTCTGCCGCGAGTTCCGCGAATACGAACGCTGCTCGACGGCCGCTCTGGCGGCCTACGTGCAGCCCGTGGTGGCGAGCTACCTGGGGCGTTTTTCGGCCTCCCTCGAGGCCGCCGGCTACCAGGGCCGCTTCAGCATCATGCAATCGAACGGCGGCCACCTGCCGGCCGCGGCCATCGGTCAGAACGCCATCACGTGTCTCTATTCCGGGCCCGCCGCCGGCGTCATCGGGGCCGCCCGCCAGGCCGCCAAGTCGGACTTCGAGAAAGTCATAACCCTGGACATGGGCGGCACCAGCACCGACGTCTCGCTGGTCGAGGGCGGGGTTCCGGAACTTGCCGGCATGACCGAGATCGACGGCCTGCCCATCAAGACGCCGGTCATCGATATCGCCACGGTGGGCGCCGGCGGCGGCTCGCTGGTCTGGCTCGACGACGGTGCCATGTTGCGCGTCGGGCCGCAGTCGGCCGGCGCCGATCCGGGTCCCGCCAGCTATGGCCGCGGCGGCAGCCAGCCGACCATCACCGACGCCCATCTGGTACGCGGCACGATCCGCGCCGCCTCCTTCCTCGAGGGCCGCATGGCGCTCGACGAGGCGGCGGCCCGGGCGGCGCTGGAGCCGCTGGCCGAGGCCTTCGGCATGGCTCTCGAGGAAGCCGCCGACAGCGCCGTGCAGATCGCCGAGGCCAACATCGTGCGGGCCGTGCAGCGCGTCTCCACCGAACGCGGCAAGGACCCTCGCGACTACGCCCTGGTGGCCTTCGGCGGGGCCGGGCCGATGATCGGCGCCCGGGTGGCCGAGGAGCTGGGCATGAGGGCCGTGGTGGTGCCGCCGCACGCCGGCGTGCTATCGGCCTGGGGCTTGTTGACCTCGGACTATGGCCATTACGAGAGCCGGACCCACCGGGTCCTTTTAGATGGTGCTGCTACGGGCACTGATTCTGCCATGGCTGAGTGCCGCCGTATTTTGGCCGAACTGCAGGCCGCTGCCGCCGGCTATTTGGCTGAGCATGGCGTCGCCGGCGGCCCGGCCTATGCCGCCAGCCTCGACATGCGCTACGTCGGCCAGGCCTTCGAGATTTCGGTCCCGGTCGATCTCGAGGCCATCGCGGACATGCCCCAGGCCGAGCTGCAAGCCGCCTTCGAGGAATGCCACCGCCAGGTCTTTGAATTCGACAAGGGCCACGGCGGGCTTTGCGAAATCATCACGCTGCGTGTCGGCGTCGCCGTGCCGCCGGCCGCCCTGCCGCAGGCGGCGCCCCCAGGGGGCAGCGGCCGGCCCGCGGAATCGGTCCGGCTTTTCGAGCGCGGCGTCTGGCTCGATTGCCCCTGCCGCCAGCGGCACGACGTGGATCAGGCCCAGGGGCCGGCGCTGATCGAGGACGGCACCTCGACCATCTTTCTGCCGCCGGGCTGGATCGCCGCCAGCGACGCCGCCGGCAATCTTGTGCTCGAGCAAAGGGAATCCCCATGACCGCCAGCGAGCTTTCGCCGCGCGACGAGGCCATTCTGTCGCAGGCCTTCCTGGCCATTGCCAACGAGATGGGCGCCAAGCTCGTGCGTTCGGCCCATTCGACCATCGTGCGCGAGGCCCAGGACGCCTCGACGGCGATCATGGATGCCGGCGGCGCCGTGGTGGCCCAGGCCGAGCTGATTCCCATGCAACTGGGCTCGATCAGCTACACCTTCGGGCCCTGCGCCGAGGTGACGCCGATTGCTGAGCTGCGTGAGGGTGATTTCTACATCACCAACGATCCCTACCAGGGCGGCCAGCACCTGCCGGATGTCTTTATTTTTTCGCCCATCTTCGTCGACGGCGAACTGATCGGCTTCGCCTCCTCGGTGGCCCACCACATCGATCTGGGCGGCGGCGCCCCCGGCCTCAACCCCGATGCCGGCGACGTGCATCAGGAAGGCATCATCATCCCGCCCAGCCGCTACAACGTCGGCCACGACTGGAACGGCGGGCCGCTGGAACGCCTGCTGGCCGCCAACATTCGCCTGCCCGATCAGACCATCGGCGACTTCAACGCCCAGTTCGCCGCCAACTCGATCGGTATCGAGCGCCTGAAGGAGCTCTGCCGCAAGCACGGCACGGCGCGCATCCGCCAAGCCATGCAGGCCATGCAGGACTATTCCGAACGCCGCATCCGGGCCGCCATCGCCGCCGCCCCCGACGGCACTTACCTGGGCGAAGACTCCATGGACGACGATGGCCTGGGCAGCGGGCCCTTGACCGTCAAGGCCCGGGTAACCATCTCGGGCTCGGACATCGAAGTCGACTTCGCGGGCACCTGCGACCAGGTCAAGTCCAACATAAACAACCCCTTCGCCTCGACCGTGGCCTCGGCGGTTTCCTGCATCAAGTCGGTGATGACCAGCGCCGACATCCCTTACAACGACGGCTGCGCCAAGGCCATCCGGGTGACGGCGCCCTATGGCAGCGTGCTCAACCCCAAGCCGCCGGCGCCGGTGCGGGCCAGGCTGTTGCCCAGCTACCGGGTTTTCGACGCGGTCATGAAGGCCCTGGCCCAAGCCATGCCCGACCGCGTCATCGCCTCGGGCTACGACACCACGACCATAGCCTGCCTCAGCCGCCTGGGCCCGGCCGGCTACAGCATCTACCTCGAGGTTTTCGGCGGCGGCTATGGCGCGGGACCACACAACGACGGCTGCGACGGTGTCGACTCGCCCTTGTCCAATTGTTCCAACATCCCCATCGAGGCCATGGACATGGGATTCGATTTCTTCCGCGTGCGCGATTACAGCCTGGTGCCCGATTCCGGCGGTGCCGGGCGCCAGCGTGGCGGCCTGGCGTTTCGCCGTATCTACGAGATCCTTGCCGACGAGGTCATCTTCGCCACCTACGCCGATCGCTTCAAAATCCAGCCTCAAGGCCTTTTCGGCGGCCAACCGGGAGCGCTCGCCCAGACCGCCGTCGAGCGCGACGGCCAATGCCTGCAGCTCAACTCCAAGCAAAGCCTCAAGCTCGAGAAGGGTGATCTCCTGATCATGCACACCGGTGGCGGTGCCGGCTACGGCCCGGCCGCCGAACGCCCGCCCCAACGCCTCGAGAGTGACCGCGCAGACGGCTACGTCAGCGCCGATCCCGAAGCTTGACGGGGGGGATCGGAGACCCTGAATCCACTCGGCGACAGGTCGGCATTTTCCCGCTGTGTCCGGTAGGGGCATTGACATCTCGGGCAAAAAGGATATACCTCGCCCCAACGTGATGCATTCGTTTGGTGCTACCTGAAGACCGGTACGCCGATTGACATGGTGCCCCCCTGACGATGTGAGCGTTCGACTGGCCGCGCTGTCACGTGGTGTGATATGCGGAAATATGGCCGCTGTTAGAGGAAACAACTATGACTACCGGTACCGTCAAATGGTTCAACCCGAACAAGGGTTACGGGTTCATCGAGCCGGAAGATGGCTCGAAAGACGCCTTCGTGCATATTTCGGCCGTCGAGCGCGCTGGATTGAGCTCGCTCAACGAAGGCCAGAAGGTCTCGTACGAGCTTCAGCCCGGGCAGAACGGCAAATCTTCGGCCGAGAACCTTTCTCTGGTCGACTAGCTGTACAAGGCGCCGCCCCCACTCCCGTTGGGGGCGGCGGCCGCTCGTCTTCGGCGCTGCGGCTATCTATCGTGACAAGGACTGCTAGCGGCGGGTGATGGCTCGCGCCGTCCTTGCGCTCGACAAGGCTTTTTACATTGCACATGAATAGCGCGGCGGTCAGCGATGGCCGCGCTTGTGGTGCGAGCCGATATTTGCCCTCGCCCCCGGCTCGAATTGCAGCGGAGGAATCCCGGGATGTGGAAATCATCAAGGAAATCGGCCAAGTCGAAGGCCGAGGCGCTGTTCGCGGCGACCCAGAAGAAGGACCGGCAGGTCCTGGACGAACGCGAAAGGGAGCGCCAGGAAAAAGCCGCCCACGTGGCCAAGCTGCGGGCTTTGCGCCTGGCCAAAGAGGCAGCCGACAAAGCGGAAGCCGAAGAAGCCAAAGCCAAAGCCTGATCCGCTTCGGATCTTCAGATCTTGCGGGCCACGAAGAAAGTGGTTTGGCCAACCTGGCGGCGCGGGGCATCGCTTTCCGCCAGATAGCTATCCAGCCCGCCCATTTCGCGCAGTTCCCTGATCTTGGCCTCGGCGGCGGCGATTTCCCCTGCCGGGGCCAGGGCCCAGCTCGAATCGGTCTTGCGCCACTCGGGCTTCAGTGGCCCCTCGGCGTCGGCGTAGGCCGCACCCTGCAGTACCCCGTCGAGCGGCACGAAACGGCCTTCGACGGCAAAACCCAACTCGCCCAGCATGACCTCGAGTTCTGCTGCCGGGATGCAGCGGCCAAAGAGTTTCTCGAGCGCCGTCGGTATCAGGTGCATGAACCAAAAGCCCTGGCGAAGCTGTTCGTGGCTGCAACAATTGACGCTGACGACGCCACCGGGACGGAGTACGCGGTGGGCCTCCGCCAAAGCGCTGCGGTGGCCGGAAAAGCCGCCATCGCCGCCTGTTTCCAGGTGATGAAGCACCTGGTTGAACATCACGCCATCGAAGTGCGCCGTCTCGAAGGGCAAGCTCTCGATGCTGCCTTGATGGAAGGCGATGCGGCAATCCTTGGCACCGTCCGCCAACTTCTGTTGGGCCACGGCCAGCATGCCGGGGTTGATGTCGATGGCCTCGAGGTGATCGACGTGGGGCAGCACGAGATGGGCATAGGCGCCGGTGCCGCAGCCGGCATCGAGCAGCCGGAAGGGGGCGCCCGATTGCCGTGCCAGGGCCAGGGCGCCGAGCAGGATCTCGCTGCCGATGGGCTGACGGGTCGTGTCGTAATGTTGGGCGACTTCGGAGTAGTTCTCGTATTTGCTCATATGGGCCTCGGCTTTGCGCCATTCTGGGAAACGATGAACTCCGGCGGTGCCACGAGGTCGAGGCGACCATCGCTATTCTCACCCTGCCAGAGCAATATCATTTCGCAGTTATTTTTCTCCGCTTGCAAGCCGTAATGGGCTGCCAGCGGCGGCTCCAGCGCCAGTCTTGTTTCGTCCTGCCCGGCCTCGATGCGGCGGGAGATGTTCCGCGTCGAGGTCTCGACACTGGATAGGCTGACGGAATCGATGATGAACATGGCGAACAATGTGCCGCCGCCGTGGTCCGGGGCGAACTTCAGCCCGGCGCCGGCGATCGCCGCGCCGGCGAATTCGTACCGCAAGAAGCTTACTGGCCGGGCGCCGATACCGTTTTTGTCGGGGCCGAGCAGCACCAGGAATGAGATCTCCTCGAGCGAAGGCGAGAGCTCGGCCAAGGAGGCGGTAGCAAAGCCGTTCGTGAACATTCCCGAAATTTCCCGCCATTCAGGATGCAGGCGCAAAAAATCCCTGACCGCCCAATTGACGCCGGGAAGCTGGAAATCGTCGACCAGCATGACGGCATTGTTGGCGGCGAAGCGGGCGCATTGGATGAGATCCGTCAGGGCCGCGGCGTGGCTATGGTCGCCGTCGATCAGGGCCAGGTCGAAACGCAGCCCCGGGTTCAAAGTCAGGCGTTTGAAAAAGTCGAGCGAGCCCACGGTGACGAATGTGGTGATATCCCGGGCCGCCTCGGGCCAACGCTGCATGGCCTCGTGAACCTCCGCCTCGCGGGTTTTCAGCAGATCGATGGTCAACAGTATGCCGCTGCCCGTATCGGCCAGCGCGCGGGCAATGATCTCCGAGGTGCCGCCATAATAGGTGCCGATTTCGAGCACCGTGCCGGGTCGCTGCAACCTGACCAGGCCATCGACAAAGGCCCGCGAGGCGGGCGACAGCAACGAGGCTTCGGGAAAGGTCTCGAACGTGCTCAGCGTCGCGGCGAAGCTTTCGGCGCTGACGATGCCTCTGATTTGCTCAGCCAGATCGTCTCTCATTTCTCATCCGCCCAATCGTAGTGTCGGCGGGCCGCGTCCGGGCTGACCTTGCCGTCGGCCAGATCGGCCTCGAGCGCCGTCCGGTCGCGCTCGGCCGCCGGACCGAAGCCGCCGCCGCCGGCGGTTTCGATGCGCAGGCGGTCACCGGCCGCCAGCTGGGTTACCGTCTTCGACGGGATTTCCTCGCGGCTGCCGTCGGCGCGCACGATCTGCGAGTGCGCCAGTGCTCCGGCCTCGCCGCCGGCCAGGCCCGCGGCGGCCGCGAAATGGCGCTCGCCGCGGTGCGAGAGTGACACCGGGCCTTCGAGGAATTCGAATTCCTTGATCACGCCGAGGCCGCCGCGGAACTTGCCGGCGCCTCCTGAATCTGGGCGCAAGGAGACGCGGTGGACGCGGATCGGCGCCTCCATCTCCATGGCCTCGGCCGGCAGGTTCATGCAGTTGGTGGCGTCGGTCTCGATGCCGTCGATGCCGTCGTGGCCGGCGCCGGCACCGGAGCCGCCGGCCAGCAGCTCGCCGGTGACGAAGGCCTTGCCGCTCTCCGCCATGCGGCCGCCAAAGGCCATCACCAGCAGCTCGCCGGCCGGGCTCGCCGGCACCCGGTCGGGCACGGCCTGGGCCAGCGCCCCCAGCATGCAGCCGGTGATGCGCTTGATCGTCGCGGTGCGGGCGTTGACCGGTGCCGGCTCGCGCGGGTTGACCAGGCTGCCTTCCGGCAGCGTCAGCCGGATCGGCCGGAAGCAGCCGCCGTTGCTCGGGATCGAGGAATCGGTGATGGCGCGAACGGCGAAGCAGGCCGCCGCTAGGCTGCCCGACGGCACGCAGTTCATGGGGCCGGTTACCTGGGCGCTGGTGCCGGAGAGATCGAAATGGACGTCGTCGCCGGCCAGCGTCGCCGTCACTTCGATGCGGATGCGCCGGTCGAGGTCGATGCCGTCGTTGTCGAGGTAGTCGACGTAATGGTAGCTGCCGTCGGGAATTTGCCGGAGCGCCGCCCGGGTCATGGCTTCGGAACGCTCGAGCAGGCGCTGGCAGACCTCGGCCAGGAATTCGGCGCCATGGCGTTCGACCAGGTCCCGGAGCCTCCGGATCCCGACCTTGCAGGCCGCCACCTGGGCGTTGAGGTCGCCGAGGAAGGTATCCGGTATGCGCACGTTCTGGCGCAAAAGCGCCGTCAGGGTGGGGTCGAACTCGCCCTCCCGGGCCCAGCGCACCGGGGGAATGCGCAGGCCTTCCTGGAACACCTCGGTGGCGTTGGTCGGTACCGAGCCCGCCGACATGCCGCCGATGTCCTGATGGTGCGTCATGGCGGCGGCATAGGCGACCAGGCGGTCGGTCGCGAACACCGGCATGATCACCGCCACGTCCGGCAAGTGCGTTCCGCCGCAATAGGGATCGTTCATCATGTAGATGTCGCCGGGCCGCATGTCGGCCGGCGGGAAGCGCTCGATGACGCTGGCCAGGCAGGGGATCAGCGTCGCCAGATGGATGGGGATGGCGCAGGCCTGGGCCAGCGTCTGGCCTTCCGGCGTGAACAGGCTGGCCGAGGCGTCCATGCCCTCCTTGACGATGGGCGAAAAGGACGAGCGCAGCAGCGTCGTCTCCATCTCCTCGGCGATGCCCTCGAAGCGGTGGCGCAGCACCTCCAGCGTGATGGCATCGATGTCACTCATGCCGTGCCCTAGGGGCGCGGCGTTCGATGAGCAAACTGCCGCCCTCTACGACGCCCGCCCGCCAGCCCGGCGGGATCAGCGTCGTGGTGTCGGCCTGCTCGACGATGGCCGGGCCGGCGATCCCGGCGCCCGCGGGCAGCGCTGTGCGATCGTAAATGGCGGCGCCGATGGTGCCGGCCGTGCCGTCGACGCTGATCGGGCGCTCGCCCTTGGATCGGGCGTCGTTCACACCGGTTTCCTCGGCCGCTGACAGTATCGAAAGGTCGAGCTCGGCACCCCTGGCCCGGTGGACCGAGCGCAAGTTGACGATGCGGGCCGGGCCCTCGATGGCGTGTCCGTGCACGCCTTCGTGGACGGCCAGGAAGGCGGCGTGAAGTGCCGCCGCCGGATCGCTGCCCGTGAGGTCGAGCGGCACTTCCAGGCTGTAGCTCTGGCCGATGTAGCAGATGTCGGCGAAATAGTGGATTTCCTGGCTGCCGGCGGCGACACCCTCGGCCGCCATCAGCTCGGCGCAGCGCCGGTCGATGGCGGCCAGCGCCGTTCTCGTGGTTTCCAGGTCGAGGTCTTCGAGCTCCCGGTGAAAGGCGGCCGTGACCTCGTGCTCGACCGCTGCCGCCAGCAGGCCGGTGGCCGACAAGACGCCCGGGGTCTGAGGCACGAGCACCCTTGCGATCCCCAGTTCGGCGGCCAGCGGCACGGCATGCAGCGCCCCGGCACCACCGAGCGCCAGCAGTACGAAGCCGCGCGGATCGAGCCCGCGGTTGACCGAAACCAGGCGAATCCCCTCGGTCATCTGGGCATTGGCCACCCGGTGGATGCCCAGCGCGGCTTCGTCGACGCCAATCCCCATCGGGCCGGCAATCACTTCGGCGATGGCTTGTCGCGCCCGCTCGGCATCCAGCGCCATGCTGCCGCCGGCGAAGTTCGAGGGGTTCAGGTAGCCCAGCACGACCGAGGCATCCGTCAGCGTGGGATCGGTTCCACCCTGGCCGTAGCAGGCCGGTCCGGGATCGGCGCCGGCCGACCGCGGCCCGACCCGCAGGCCTGCGGCGGCATCGAGCCAGGCGATGGAGCCGCCGCCGGCGCCCAGCGTGTTGATGTCGAGCATGGGCACGCGCACGGAAAAGCCGGCGATCTCGCTTTCCGGCCGCACCAGCGCCTGGCCGCCGGAGACCAGTGCAATGTCGCAACTGGTGCCGCCCACGTCGAGGGTGATGAGGTCATCGAACCCCGCCGCCCGCCCCGCCGCCCGGCCGCCGATGACGCCGGCCGCCGGCCCCGAAAGAAACAGCCTGACGGGCCGCTGACGCGCCACTTGGGCCGCCGCCAGGCCGCCGCGCGATTGCATGATCTGCAAGGGCGCCGGTACGCCGGCCGCCGCCAGGTCGCGCTCCATGGCGCCCAAGTAGCGGTCGACCACGGGTTTCGAGTAGGCATCGAAGGCGGTGACGCAGGTGCGCTCGTATTCGCGAAAGGTGGGATCGACGTCGGACGAGAGCGACACCATGACGCCGGGATGGTGCGCTTCGATGTACTCGCGCGCCGCCTGTTCGTGCTCGGGGTGCAAAAACGAAAAGAGAAAACAGACGGCAATGGTTTCGACCTGCTGGCCGACCAACCCGTCCACCGCCCGGGCCAGCGAATCCGCATCCAACGGCACCAGCACCTCGCCCGCCGCCGAGACCCGCTCCCGCACCTCGGCCCGCCGCGCCCCCGGTGCCAGGAACACCGGCGTCTCGGGCTCGAGGCGCAAGTCATACATCTGGCGCCGCATCTGGCGGCCGAGCTCCAGCACGTCACCGAAGCCCTCGGTGGCCAGTATCCCGGTCCGCCCGCCACGGCGTTGCAGCACGGCGTTCGTCGCCACCGTGGTGCCGTGCGCGAAACGCACCAGCTCGCTGGCTTTTAGATTCCATTCAGCTTCCATGCGCTCGAAGCCCGCCCGTATGGCCTCGCTGGGATCGGCCGGCGTGCTCGGCACCTTCATCAGGCGAATGCCGTCGGCGCCCCGGCAAACGATGTCGGTAAAGGTGCCGCCTGTATCGATGCCGATTTCGTAAACTGGATCAGCCATGTACGCGCCCCGCCGGAAATCGTCCGCGCCCTTGGTAGCACTTCCGGCAGGGCTCAGGCCACGATTGATGGGGGAGGGGGGTGGCGTCCCACACCCTACACTTCCGGAAACCCGGTCCGGCCGGGCCATCATGAAGTCCGCCGGCAACCTCCAGTGACGCTGCCGGGCTAGATCCCGCTGAAATCCGCCGGCCGTTTCTCCTCGAAGGCGGCGATGGCCTCGCGGTTGGCGGGGCCGCCGACGAGGCTGGCGAAGGTTTCGTCCTCGCGCGCCCGGGCGGCGCGGACGGCGTCGAGGCGGGCGGCCAGCAGGAGTTTCTTGTTGGCCACCAGGGCAGCCACCGGCATGGCGGCGATCTTGGCGGCCAGAGCGTTTGCCGCGGCCTGCAGCTCGGCGTCCGGCACCAGGGCTTGGGCGAGGCCGCAGGCCACCGCCTCAGGGGCCTCCAGCCAATCGCCGGTATAGAAAAGTTTCGCCGTGGCGGCGGCGCCGATGGTGGCCGGCAACAGGAACGAGCTGCCGGCCTCGGCCGAGACGCCCAGGCTGACGAAGGGCGCCTTGAGGCGCGCGCTTTCGGCCATCAAGACGAAATCGCAGTGCGGCAAGAGCGTCAGGCCGATGCCGACGCCGATGCCGTTGACGGCGGCGATGAGGGGCTTGGGAAAGGCTTCGACGGTCTCGATGAAATCCCTGAAGCCGGCGTCCATGCGCTCCTCGTGGCTGCGCCCGTCGGCCAGCTCGCCAAGGTCCTGGCCGGCCGAAAAAGCCCGGCCCTTGCCCGTCAGCACCACCACGGCGACGTCGCCGTCGGCGGCCGATTCCTTTAGCGCCCGGGTGACGGCAGCGTAGAGCGCGTCGTTGAAGGCGTTCAGCGCCTGCGGCCGGTTCAGGGTCAGCCGGCGGACCCGTTTTTCATCATTGATGCGCAGGAGATCGTCGGTCATGGCTCGGGATCAAGATTCTACAGTTGCCAAAAAATCCCTGGCCTCTTGCAGAAACCGCGGCCAGGCCGGCTCGTCCTCGAGGATCAGATGGTTGTGGCCCTCCAGCGCCACGAAACGGGCGCCGGGGATGCTTGCCGCCATGCGGCGCCCGGCGTCGAAGGGCACGATGCCGTCGTCACGGCAATGCAGTACCAGGGTGGGCACCGAGATGCCTGCCAAGAGGTCGCTGACGTCGATGTTGTTGGTGAGGCCGCGCAAGCGGGCGGCGGTTTCCGGCGAGGTCGTGTTGCGCTGCATTTCGTTGAACCAGTCCATCTGCTCCTTGCTGGCGCCGGGCATGAATCTCGTGGTGAAGAATTGGCGGAAGGCGGGATTGTCCTGGCCCCAGCCTTCGCGAATCATCTGGGTTTCCAACGCCGCCATCTGTTGGTCGGCCTCGGATCCCGTTTGCAGCCCACCCTTGGCGAAACCGCCGTAGAGCAACAGGCGGCTCACCTTCTCCGGATGGCGGATGGCGTAGGCGATGGAATAGCTACAGCCTTGCGAAATGCCAAAGAGCGGAAAGCGCTCGAGGCCGGTGACCTCGATCACCGACGCCAGGTCGTCGACCATGCTGTCGAAATCGATAGTGGCGCGTTCCAGTCGGAGAGGCCGTTGCCGCGCTGGTCGAAGCGCACCAGGGTGTGGTCCCGGGCAAAGGCTCGCAGCAGGTGGCCCCAGACCGGGCTTTGCCAGTCGTATTCGAGGTGATGCATCCAGTTGGGCGCCTTGACCAGGGGCGGGCCATCACCCACCGTGGCATAGGCGATGGTGACGCCGTCGGCGGCTTGGCAAAAGCGGATTTCCTGCTGCAAATCATCGGGGAGCGCAGTCGCGGATTCCCTGACTTCGCTGCCGCCCGGCCGGCCGATGCGCCAGACGCGCAAGGGCGCCGAGACGTGCTTGACGGTCTTGTCGCCGAGATCCTCGAAGGGCGCCTCGATGCGGTTGCGAACCGCCTCGTAGACCAGGCCGGAGAGGCAGATGCTGCCGGGATCGGCCAGGCCCTCGAGGCGGGCCGCCAGGTTGACGCCCTCGCCGTGAATGTCCTCGCCGTCGTCGATGACGTCGCCGAGGTTGACGCCCATGCGGAATTCGAGCGGGCTGGCGGCCAGTTCGTTTTGCATGGCGATGGCGCAGTTGACGGCATCCTGGGCGGTGGCGAATTCAGCCAGAAAGCCGTCGCCCGTATGCTTGACGATGCGCCCCGAAAGCCTGGCGATGGCCGGATCGATGACCTCGGATCGGGCCTCGTGCCAGGCGGCCACGGTGCCGTCGGTATCCTGTTCCATCAGGCGCGTGTAGCCGGCGATGTCGGCCGCCAGGATGGCTACGAGCCGGCGGCTGATTTCCTTCTCGGCCATTCCCCCTCCTGTTTGGCCTCGACCGGCAAATCTTAGCCCAGACGGCTTGCTGAGGCCGAAAAAATCTTGCGCCAGACCAGCCCCAGTGCCGCGAGCAACAAGAGCGCCGCGGCGGCGACGTTGTTGAGCGGCAGCAGCAACTCGCCGAGCAGTCGGTCGTCGAGCGGGACCAAGGGCAAGGCGAGACCTTGAAGCAGCAGGCCTGCCGCCCCTTGCAGCGGTGCGGCGAGCAACCAGAGGCAGATGGCGAGGGCCAGGCCCAGAGCGATCCGGGCGAGCCGCGGGCGGCGGCCTTGGGCCTCGATGCGGGCCATCACCTGGGCGCTGAAGGCTTCCGCCGGCAGCTCCTGCTCGGCCTCGGCGAACATTGCTTGCAGGCCAAGGTCGCGGTCGTCGCGGTTGTCGGTCATCGGGGATCCTCCGATTCAGGGCGCTCGGCGTAGGCGGACAGGAGTTGCCGCAGGCGCTGGGCGCCGCGGCGGATGTGGGATTTGACGGTGCCTGCGGGCAGGTCCGTGAGTTCGGCGATTTCGCCGTGGCTCAGGCCCTCGGCGTAGGACAGCACGAGGCAGGTGCGCACGGGCCCGGCCAGCCTCGCCAGGGCGGCGTCGAGGTCCATGGCAAGGCCGTTGGCCGCTGACTGGGCGCGGCCGGGATCGATATGCTCGTCGAATTCCTCGGCGCCGCTGAGAGCGTCCTGGCGGCGCTGGTGCTGCAGCCAGGTGCTGACGGCCAGGCGCTTGAGCCAGGCACCGAAAGCCTGGGCCTGGCGCAAGCCCGCGATACCGCGCCAGGCCTGCAGGAAGGTTTGTTGCGCGCCAGGTCGTCGGCCAGCGCGGCATCGCCGCTGAGGCGCCGCATCAGGTTGCGGATCCAGGATTGGCGCCGCCGGACCAACTCGGCAAAGGCGTCCCGGTCGCCGGTCCGGGCCAGGCCGACGACCAGGGATTCGGGTGCTTGGGCGTATTCGGCCCGGGAGTCATCGGTCTTCGTGGGGGGCACGAATTCGCCGCCTGACAGCTAACCTGAAGGTCGGTTTTCCTGGTCGCCGGCCGACTTTGCCGCCACCAGCAGCCCGACGGCGATGCACAGTATCAGGGCGGCGACGCCCAGCAAGGGCAGCAGCGCCGCCGCCGTCTGCTGGCTGACGAACCATCCCAGCAAGGCCAAGCCCGGAGCGATGAACAGCATGATCAGCCCCGATATCCTGAGATCGCGGTCCAGATGATCCTTGGCGCCGCTGGCCGACAGGATCTTGCTCATGAGTTCCTGATCGATGGCTTGGCCGCTTTGCATCATGAGGCGCAGCGTTTCCTGTTCGCTCTCGCGCTTGCGCACGTAAAACCAGATGCCGGCCACCACGACGATAGCCACGAACCCCCAAAAGCCGATGGCCGCCAGTCCGGCTCCGATACCCATTCCTTGCATCTCGCTCTCCTCGGTTTGAGTGCCTGATACCCATAAAGATGCAGCGGGCGGCGGTTTGGATGCAGCCGGGCGGGATTTTACCCTGCTACCAGGCCCGCCGCTTCGATGCCGGCGATGGCGCAGGCCTCGTCGAGGTCCGAGGTGTCGCCGCTGATGCCGACGGCGCCCCAGATCTCGCCGCCCGCCGTCTCGCGGATCAAAACCCCGCCCGCAACCGGCACCAAACGGCCGCCCGAAGCGGCCACGGCGGCGCTGATGAAGCTCGGGCGTTCGGCCGCCACCTCGGCCAACTGGCGCGAGTTCTGGCCCATGCCGAGAGCGCCCCAGGCCTGCCCATGGCGATCTCCGGGCGCAGCAGGCTGGAGCCGTCCTGGCGCTCGAAGGCCTTCAATTGGCCGCCCTGGTCCAGGACGGCTACCGTGAGAGATTTTGCGTTCAATTCCAATCCGTTGGCGAGAGATGCTTTGATAATGGTTGAAGCTTGTTCGAGGCTCGGACGAATCATCGGGGACTCCATTTGTTTTGCCGCAACGGCGGTATCCGCTATTAGTCGGTAATCCAGGGCATAGCACATATCGGAGGCGTGGCAACCATGACTGAACTTTGGCAACTGACGGCGCGCCAAGCCGTGGCGCTATTGAAGAGCGGCGAGGTCAGCCCGGGCGAGCTGGTGGATGCGGCGCTGGCCCGCATCGAAGCCACCGACGGGGCGCTCAATGCGCTGCCCACGCTGTGCCCCGATCGGGCCCGGCAAGCGCCCCGAGCCGCGGCTGACGAAAAGGCGTCCGAGGCGCCCGGGTGGCTGGCCGGGCTGCCGCTGGCCATCAAGGACCTGGTCGAGGTGGCCGGAGTGCGCACCACATTCGCCTCGCCCATCTTTGCCGACAACGTGCCCGAAGAATCCAACATCCTGGTACAGCGCCTGGAAGCCAACGGCGCCGGCGTGCTGGCCAAATCCAACACGCCCGAATTCGGGGTCGGGGCCCAGACCTTCAACGAGGTCTTCGGCACCACGACGAACCCCTGGAACACGGCGCTCACCTGCGGCGGCTCCTCGGGCGGCTCGGCGGCGGCCCTGGCGGCCGGCCAGGTCTGGCTGGCCAGCGGTTCCGACCTGGGCGGCTCGCTGCGCATTCCGGCCTCGTTTTGCGGCGTCGTCGGTTTTCGCCCAAGCCCCGGCCGGGTGGCCCGCCATCCCACCTCTTCGCCCTTTGCCGGGCTTTCAATCGAGGGGCCCATGGGCCGCACGGTGGGCGACGCGGCCCTGATGCTGGATGCCATGGCGGGCCAGCACGTGCGCGATCCGATCTCGCTGCCCCGGCCCGATCGCTCCTTCCAGAGCGCCGTCGACGAACCCCGGCCGCCCAAGCGCGTGGCCTTCAGCCCCGATCTTGGCCTGGGTCCGGTGGAACCCGAGATTGCCGAGATTTGTGCCACCGCGGCGGCGCGTTTCGAGGAACTCGGCGCCGTCGTCGAGGAAGCCACGCCCGACTTTGGCGATGCCATCGAGTGCTTCCATGTGCTGCGGGCGGCCCAGATGGTCACCGCTTTCGATACGCTGTTGGCGGAAAAGCGTGAGCTCTTCAAGCCCGACCTGGTGTGGAACATCGAACAGGGCCTGGTCCTGGACGCCTCCGCCATCGGCCGCGCCGAACGCGCCCGCGCGGCGCTCTACCACCGCGTCGTCGATTTCTTCGAAGACTACGATTTGCTGCTTTCACCGACCGTCATCGTGCCGCCCTTCGACCATGAAAAGCGCTACGTCGACGAGGTCGCCGGCCAGCGCTACGACAACTACCTAGACTGGCTTTACTTGACTTTCGTCGTCACCCTGACCGCCTGCCCGGTGCTGTCGCTGCCCTGCGGCTTCAGCGCCGGCGAGCTGCCGGTGGGCTTGCAGGTGATTGCGCCGCCGCGCGGCGACCACGCCTTGCTCTCGGCCTCGGCCTTGGCCGAAGAGATGTTCGGCTTCGCGGGGCAACTGCCGATCGATCCGCGGCCTTGAAAAAAGGATGGGTCCCCTAGCCCGCATTTCTCACCGGGTCACGGCCTGCGTCGCCCCCAGGTGATGCGATCCGGAAGGGATAGGTCGATGAGCGTAGTGGGATTACGCTCTTCGACCTTTTCCGTAGCGGGCGCGCGGCTGGGGGCGACCCTTCGGGCGTCACTGTGGCGCCGACAGGGTGCGTTGCGCTGCTTGCCCGATGTCCCCACATCGCGCGGCGCAGCGCGCCTACCCTGTCGACGCCACAGCGACGCGCAGGCCATGACCCGGTGAGAAATGCGGGCTAGCTTCCCAGCGGACCCTGAAAGAGCATGCCCGCCAAGGGTGCTTCAAAGGCTGCCACGGCCAAGCGCGCGGATGCGCGCGCCCGGTGAGGGCCTTTCATCAATGCATGGTGCCTTCGCCGGGCTCGGCCTCTTCGACCTCGGGCGCTTCGGCGCTGGGGCCGGAATGGTGGTGGCAAAGCCGCCAGACGCCCCTCTCGTGGACGAAAAGATTGCTGGCGGCCAGCAGGTTCTCGCCGATCACCTCGTTGCAGGTGACCAGTGCCAGGGGCGCCACGGGCGCGAAAAGCTGGACCCGGGCGTTGAAGGCCATCACCGGCGGCGCCTCGGGATGGGTCAGGATGGCGCGCCAGCTTTCGATCACCGCCTCGCGGCCCAGCAGCGCGTTCCAGCCCGGATGCACGCAACAAACCGCCACGCCCTCGGCCCACAGCGCCTCCATGGCCTCGGCATCGCCCTCGGCAAAGGCTTGGTAGAAAGCCTCGTTGGCGAACAGCACGGCCGCGCTTTCGGTCATAGGTCATTAGACGCCGGGTGAGGCGCCCCGGCAAGGGGCGCGGCGCGCCGGCCTATGAGCGCCGTTTGATCCGGGCGCGCTGGTAGTCGAGCAAATCCGCCAGCGTTTGTTCCAGCGCGATCTCGGGCTGCCAGCCGGTGGCGGCCTTGAAGGCCGAGCAGTCGGGGATCTGCAAGGTGACGTCGGAAGGCCGCATGAGCGCCGGATCGACCTCGTGCTCGATGGCTACCTTGGCCATGCCCTTGAGCATTTCCAGCATCTCGCCCACCGTCATGGTGCGCTCGTCGCCGATGTTGTAGACGGCACCGGGCGGGCATTTCTCCAGCAGCAGCCAATAGCCGCGCACGGCGTCGCGCACGTCGGCGAAGGTGCGCACGCTGTCGAGGTTGCCGACCTTGACCGGATCCGAGCGAATCCCGGCCTCGATTTCGGCGATTTGCTTGGCAAACGCGCTTTCGGCGAAAACATCGCCCCGCCGCGGCCCGGTGTGGGTGAACATGCGGGTGCGCAGCGTGCGCATGCCGTAGGACAAAAAGTATTGTTGCGCAATCATGTCTTCGCCGACCTTGGAGACGGCGTAGGGGCTGGCCGGGCGCAGCGGGTTGGTCTCGCGGATCGGTAGCTCGTCCTGGTTTACCTGGCCGTAGACCTCGGACGACGAGCAGATGTGGATCAGCGGATCGAGGCCCGAAAGCCTTACCGCATCGAGCAAGTTCGTGGTGCCGATGACGTTGGTGTTGAGCGTGTCGGCGGCGCTGTCGAAGCTCACTTGGACGTAGGACTGGGCCGCCGCCAGGTCGCCTTCTTGGCTGAGGTCGCGAAAGCCGTCAAAGCCCTGGCGCAGGGTCCGTGATATGGGCTCGTCGTCGTCCGGCGTCAGGCCATAGCCCAGGATCTCGAAGCGTTCGCGGTCGTGGGCCAGGAGCAGCTCGCGGAAGGCAAGACCGACGCTGTGGGCACGAAAATCCGGTGAGATGTAGCCCAGCCAGGGTCTTTGGCGCGTGCTATCGTGAAGAAATGGCGCCGCCGTCGGGGCGGCGGCGGCAGCCTGGGCCGATATCCGCCTGGCCAGTTCGACCCCCAACGCCTCGGCCTCCACGGGCAGGCTATAGAGCGCGAAAGGTGAAACCGTGACCTCCTGGTCGCCGGCCACTTCCCTGGTCGCCAAGTCCATCACCCGGGTCACCGTGGCGCCCAGGTTCCGCCAGTTGCATTCGCGCAGCAGCGCGTGGGCCAGCGGCGTAAAGGCGGCGCTTTGATCGGGCCAGCGTTCGACGACGCCGCGAAAGAGCTCGATGGCCTCGGCGTAGCGCTCGATGCGGAAGAGCAGCGCGGCGGCATTGAAGGGCGGGCTGGGCTCGTCAGGGGCGGCCCGGGCGGCCTGGCGATAGCGCTCCAGCGCCTCGTCTTGGCGGCCCGCCGATTGCAACACGTTACCGAGATCATTGAGCAGCGCGTAGTTGCCCGGCTGGCGGGCCAGCGCCGTCTCGAAGTGCGCCACCGCCTCGGACCAGCGTCCCTCGGCCTGGCGCAGCGCCGCCAGTCCGGCCTCGTGGTGCCAGGCCGAGGGATCGATTTCGCGACAGCGCAAGTAAAGCGCTTCGGCTTCCTCGAGCCGTCCGGCTCGGCGCCGCAAAGTGGCCAGGTTGAGCAGCGCCTCGTGTAGTCCGGGATCCAACCGCAGCGCCCTGGCGAAGGCGGCTGCGGCGGCCTCGGGCTCTTCCAGCCGCATATGGACCCGGCCCAGTGTGCAATGCGCCTGCGCCAGCTCGGGCGTCAGTGCCAGGGCCTGGCGACAGGCCTGGGCCGCCGCCTCGGGCCGTTCCAGCGCCAGCAAGCGGACGCCGCAATTGAGCAGCAATGCGGCATTGTCGGGCGCGCCTTCGATAACCCGCAGGAAGGCCAAGGCGGCGGCCGCGGCGTTGTCCTCCGAGATCTCCATCACGCCCCAGATGGTAGCGTGTCAGGACATCGCCTGGGTCGAGCCGGGCGGCCGCCTCGAGGTCCCGGCGGGCGGGCTCGGGTTGTTCCAGGGTCAGCCACAGTTCGCCGCGTTGGCGTAGCGCTTCGGGCCACTCGGGGCGGTTGGCCAGGGCCCGGCCGTAGCTCTCGATGGCGGCTTTGCTGTGGCCCTCGAGGCCGAGCATGAAAGCCAGGTTGTAGTTGGCCTCGGGGCTTTCCGGTTGCTGCGCCAGGGCGCGCCGCAGGCTCTCGACGGCGGCCCCCACCTGGTTTCGTTGGGCCAGGATCTCAGCCTGGCGGCAAAGCGCCACGAAGTGGTCAGGGTCGAGCGCCAGGGCGCGGCGGCAGCAGTCCTCGGCGGCCTCGAGCCCGCCGTCCAGGGCTCGGGCCTGGGCCAGCTCGGCCCACAGCCCGGGGTCCTCTTCCAGTGCCAGCGAGCGCTCCAGCCAGCGTCCGGCCTCGGCCGCCTAGCCCGCCACCAGGGCGATGACCCCAATCCGGCCCAGCGCCACGGCGTGGCCCGGGTCGTCGGGGCCGATCCGGCGGTAGGCTGCGGCCGCCTCGAGCAAGTGGCCGGCCTTTTCCAGCGCCTGGGCGGCGGAGAGGGCGGGGCTCATGCCCGGGCTCCAGCTTCGGCGGGCAGGGCGGGGACCTCGAGGCGCCGGGGGCGGGGCCCGCCTTGGCGCTGGCAATCCACCATCATTTCGATGCCGGTTTCGAAATGGCGCGCGAAGCGCTGGCTGTCGAAGAGCGGCTGGTTCAGACGGTTGGCGGCCAGCCGGGCGCGCAGCTTGGCCAGGCCTGCGCGGTCCGCGGCCAGGCCGATGGCTTGGCGCTGGAAGGCATCGAGATCGTCGGCGATCAATTCGGCCAGCCCCAGGGCGGCCACCAGCGGCGGCCCCGCCAGGTTGCCCTCGGCGCCGCCGTAGGCCAGCACCGGCACGCCTGCCCACAGCGCCTCCAGCGTGGTCACGCCGCCCGACTGGAAACGCGTATCGAGCATCAGATCGGCGAGGCCCTGGCGCGCCAGGTGTTCGGGCTGCGGCCGCTTGGCCGCGAACACCAGGCGCTCGCCGGCGACACCGCGCAGCTCGGCCTCACGGCGGAGGTTGGCCTTGGCCGTGTCGACGCCGTCGAGCAGCCACAGCAGCGAGCCCGGGGTTTTCTTGAGAATGCGCATCCAGGCGGCAAACATGCCCGGGTCGAACTTGTAGTGCCAGGCGAAACTGGCGAACACGAAGGCTGCCTCGGGCAGCCCTTCCTGGTCGCGCCGCGGCGGCTCGGCGATCTCGGGGCGCGGCGCCGGCAACGAGTTCTCGGGCAGCATGATCAGGGTTTCCGGCCAAAAGCGTTGGCGCTCGGGCGGGCAATAGCGGGCGTCGCTGAAAAGATAGGGTAGGAAGTCGGCGCCCACGGTATCGCCGAAGCCGAGGAAATGGGCCTGTACCGGTGCTGGGCGCAAGGCCAGAATGCCCAGCCGTGCCCCGCGGGTGTGGCCGGCCAGGTCGATCAGCACGTTGATCCGGTCCCGGTTGATGGTCTCCGCCGCGCTCTTGTCGTCGAGCGCCGAGAGGTCACGAAAGTGCTCGAAGCGCTGGCCCAGCAGGCGGGCCACGGCGTCGCCCGGCTGGGCCTGGGAGAGCGCGAAACCGAAGATCTCGAAACGTTGTCGATCATGCGCCGCCAGCAGCTCGGCCAGGGCCTGGCCGACGCTGTGGGTGCGCAGGTCGGGCGAGAGGTAGCCCAGCCTGAGGCGCTCGGGTCGCGGCCAATCGTGGCTCAGGCTGGACGGACCGGCGGCCCGGGCCACCTCGGCCGAGACGTGCTGCGCCACGGCCGCCGCCAGGGCGTCTTCGCGACAGGGCAGGCTGTTGAGGGAAAAGGGTGCGACATTCAGCGCCTCGCCGTCGTCGAGGCGCTGGCGCAGCGCCGTGATGGCGCGTTCCATGACGGCGCTCAGGTTGGACCAGGCACAAAGCTGCATCAGTGCCTGGGCCAGCGGCAGGTAGGCGTCTTCGTAATCGGGCCAGCGTTTGACCAGGCGGTTCAGCAGCACCGCCGCTTCGTCGACGAAGTCGAGCACCAGCATCAGGTTGCCGAGATTGAAAAGCGGCCGCGGGTCGTCGGGATCGAGGTCCATGGCGCGGCGGTAGGCCTGGCCGGCGTCCTGGGTGCGGCCCAGCGCCTGCAGCGCCACGCCCAGGTCGTTGTGCCCGGCGGCCCAGCCGCGGGAGCCTCGGCCAACGCCTGCTGAAAGGCCACCACCGCCCGTTCGGTCTGCCCCGCCTGAAGGAGCGCCCGCGCCTCGCTCTCGCTGCTCATGGCCCCGGTCTAGGCGGTTATGGTTAAGAAACGGGAAAAGCGGTTGGTTGGTAAGGGGGGGCGTGTGGCCGGGGTTAGTCCAAAAAACGCTACCCGCTACGGCCGTAAAGTTCGATGTCGGCGTAGCTGCCTTCCTCGGGCTCATATAGAGCGCGGCGTTCGGGCTCCATTGCGGCCAGGCGTTCTTTGGCCGCCTCGGGCGATATGGCTTCCAGGCTGCCGTCCGGGTTCTGCACCACGACGCCGCTCGATTGCAGGGTCTTGAGGCGGCGCTGGCGCTCTTCCGAAGTGGGCGCACAGACCAGCATGCAACTGCCGCAGGTCAGGCTGACGTCCTTGCCGGTGGCGGCATAGACCAACGGCTGGTGCAGGCACCCGCCCTCGAGTTTGGGCTGGCGGGACCAGGCCTGGATGGCATCGACCACCACGTCGCGCAGGTTCTCGTCCTTCTTGGGGATGGGGAAGCGGCCCGGCGACCAGGTCGACCACTTGCCCGAGGGATGCAGCCCGGAATAGCCGCCGCAGACGAAACCGCAGCGGTTGTAGTTGCGCCGCTTGGCGTAGGAGAATTCGACGCCGCCCATGGTCACCGAGACCATGTCCTTCTTGCCCTCGTGGAGGAAGGCGGCGGGGCAGGCGGAGACGCATTCCATCTCCTCGCACTGGCAGAAGTTCTCTGCCGCCGGCAGGGGGGCCGTGGGCTCCAGTTCGGCCGTAGTGACGGCCGTGGCCAGGCTGACCATGGCGCCGTGGTCGAGTGTCAGCACGTTGCCCGAAAGCCCGAACCAGCCGACGCCGCCGCGCACCGCCAGCAGGCGGTGCGAGATGTCGGGCCGCATGTGGCGGTGTTGGACCTCCTCGTCGTTGCGGTAGACCTCGTTCGACAAGACGCCCACCGATTGATGGCCGAAGTGGTCGATGTAGCCGGCGATCTGGGCGGCGATGCCGCTGGCCATGGTGTTGGTGCGGCTGTAGTCCTGCTGGTGCGCCTGGCGGTCGCGCTTGGCGATGAAGTCCTCGATCTTGGCCTGGTCGTAGGGCAGCGCGAAGGTCACGGCCGAACGGGCACCGGGCAGCACGTATTCCAGATCGGTGGTTGGCGGTCCGCCGGCCAGGGTCTCGACGGTAGTGACGCCGACGGCGCAGGCGCCGTAATCGCTGGCGATTTCCGTGACCTTGGCGGTCAGTGCGGCGTTGTCCATGGTGGCTGGCTCCAATACCTGGATCTGACAGATCCCCCCAACAAGATTGGCGATAATAGCGGAAGGAGCGACGGGGCGAAAGTGCCGGTAAGGAAATCAGCCCTGGCCAAATGAACGCAGCGCGGCAATGGCGCGGTCGACGTTCTCCAGCGGCTGAGCCGGGCCGCAAGGCAGGTTGAAGCCCTCGGTGTGGAAGCGTTCGGAGTGGGGGAAAGATGCGGCGCCGGCGGCGAAATGCTCGGCACTGTGGACGCAGGGCAGGAAGGGCCGGGTCTCGATGCCCTGGGCCGCCAGATGGGTAACGATGGCGGTGCGCTGGGGCGACACCACCTCGGTCCAGACCGCCACCTCGCCCGCCTCGACCGCAACGGGCACCAGATCGAGAAAACTAAGATCGGCCAAGGCCGTGGCGTAGCGGCGGTAGATGGCGTTGCAGTGCTCCGCTTTGGCCGGCAGCCGGCGGACCTACCAGAGGCCGATGGAAGCCAGGATGTCGGTGAACTTGAAGTTGCCGCCCACCCCCAGGTAATCGTGCGAGACGACGTCGCGGACACCATGGTTGCGGATAGCCACTAGCCGCCGATAAAGCGCTTCATCGCGGGTTACCAGGGCGCCGCCCTGGCCGGTCGAGGTCAGCTTGACCATGCCGAACGAGAAACAGCCGATGTCGCCGAGCGTGCCCAGATAGCCCTGCGGTGTGCGCGAATAAAGCGCCTGGGCGGCGTCTTCGACCACGGCCAGGCCACGCTGGCGGGCGATTTCGAAGACCCGGGCATCGACCGCCCGGCCGTTGAGGTGAACCGGAATTATGGCCTTGGTGCGGTCCGTGATGTGGGCGGCGAGGCGCTCGACGTCCAGGTTCGGCGATTCGGCGCCGCAATCCACCAGCACCACCCGGGCGCCCAGCAACGAAGCGGCATGGGCCGTGGCGATGAAGGTGCGGGTGGGCACGATGACCTCGTCGCCCGGGCCGATGTCGAGCGCCAGCAGCGCCATCATCAGGGCCACGCTGCCGCTGGTCGTGGCCACGGCATAGGGCACCTCGAGGCGGCGGCAGAGCTCGGCTTCGAGCTCGGCCGTCACGGCCCCCATGGAGATTCGTTCCCGGGCCAAACTGTCGAGGATAGTGGCGCGCTCGTCCTCGCCGATAGCAGTACGCCACCAGGAAACCGGCTCAGCCGGCTCTAAGTTAAGGGCGGCTTGCGGCATGGCCTTATTCGTTTCCCACGTGGGCCTGCCAGATGGCCTCTATGAGAGCCATGTCCTCGAGCGCGTCCTGGCGGCTGGCGATGGGCTGGCGGCCGTGGTGCACGTCGGCCACGAAGGCTTCGGCCTGGCGCCGGAAGGACCAGCTCCAGTTGGCCAGCGGCGCCACGATTTCCTCGCCGCGGCCGGTGTTGCGGTAAAGCTCGACCTTGGTCGGCACGTTGCGCAGCAGGGCCGGCGGCAGGCTGAGCTTGAGGCGGTCGCGGCTGAACACCACTTCGACCCCCTCGATCCAATCGTTGTGGTCCATTTCGCCGTATTCCAGCACCGCCGGGAAGCTGGCGAAATCGAGCAGCACGGTGCCGCCGTGGCGTCGCCTGAGATCGGCGTGGCGCACCTCGGGCGTGTCATTGCAGAGGTGGCGCAGCAGGTTGATGGCGTGGACGTAGACGTTGACGAAATTGTCGTAATCGTCGTGCCAGGTGCGGGGCAGCCATTCCGGTGCCAGCGACCAGGACGGCAGCTCGTCGGGCCTTGGCTCACCGGAATCGACGAAGCCCGGCATGTTGCAGTAATCCTGGCCGCCGTAGCAGAAAAGCCGCACCAGCAGCACCTCGCCCAGTTCCTTGCTTTCCCTGAGTTCAGCCAGCATCCGGCGCGCCATCTCGACGCCCTCGTCGTGGCGCCGCATGGAGCCGACGGCATAGACCGTGCCCGGCTGCTGCGCCCCGACCAGGGTGCTGGCCTGATCCAGCGTCGCGGCCATGGGCTTTTCCGTCAGCAAATGGCGTCCCGCCCGCAGGCATTCGAGCGCGATGGGGCCGGTGTGGTGGCGCCGGGTGACCACGACCACGGCCTCGATGTCGGGGTCTTCGAGCATTTCGCTGTGCCGGGCGTAGGCCCTGGGGATGTCGTAGCGCTTTGAGACCAGTTCGCGGAGCTTTGGCCGCACCTCGGCCAGGCCCAGCACGCGGCATTCGGGGATGTCGGCGTAATTGGCCAGATGGGCGAGCTGGCCCACGAAACCGGCCCCGATCATGCCGATGTTGAGGGGTTCGATGTGCTCTGCGGATTCCATTGATTTCATCGCAAAATACCTGCAAAACCTGGGCTAATCAGGGGTCGAGATCCGCTTCAAATATTAGTTCAGATTATCCTTTTATCCCATTGTTTTTCAACAAAATTCCCTAATCCCCTCCGTCCACCAAAAAGACGCTGCCGGTGGACGCCGCCTGGCGCAAGGGCAAAATTGCCTGGTAGGCCTCGGAATTGTACCAGCCCTGGGCAACCTCGAAACTGGGGAACTCGATGACCACAACGCGCGGCCCCGGTTCGCTGCCCTCCAGGCTCTCCCAGCGCCCGCCGCGAACGATGAAGCGGCCGCCGTGATCGGCCACCGTACCCGGCGTCTGGGCGGTGTATTTGGCGTAGGTCTCCTCGTCGTGGAGGTCGATCTGGGCGATGACGTAGGCGGTCATGGCGGGCTCCCGTTGCGGTTTGGGCATATGCCGAAGCGGCAATACTAACTACCATGTGGCCAGGAGGGCGAGACATGAAAACCTATCGCGGAAGTTGCCATTGCGGCCGGGTGGTGTTCGAGATCGAGAGCGGGCTGGAGAAATTCGTCACCTGCAACTGCTCCATCTGCCGCCGCAAGGGCGCGCTCATGCTGCGCGTGCCGGCCGAACATTTTCGTCTGGTGCAAGGCGAGGAGGCGCTGGCGACATACGAATTCAACACCGGCGCGGCGCGGCACCATTTCTGCCGCCACTGCGGGATTTACCCTTTCCACCGGCCACGCGTGGCACCGGAGGCCTATGCCGTCAATGCCAATTGCCTCGATCTCGAGCCGGACGAGATTGCCCGTGTGCCGGTGACGGAGTTCGACGGGCAGGCGCTCAGCACTGTCGATTGACCCATCTCAAAAGAACACCCGGGCCACGATATAGATCCCCAGCCCCAGCAGGGCGCTGAAGAAAACCCGCCGGAAGACGGCTTCGGGCAGGTGCTGGCGCAGGCGCCGGCCCAGCGCCATGCCGGCGAAGGCCGGACCCAGCGCCACGGTCGATAGCAGCCCGATCTGCCAGGTCAGGATCTGGTGGCGCGCGAGGGCTACGGTGAGGACCAATACCGTCGTCACGAACGCCACTCCCAGCGCCTGCACCAAGATGTCGCGGGGCAGGCGCAGCGCCTGTAGATAAAGCGCGCCCGGCACCATGAAAGAACCGGTGAGCCCGGCCACGAAGCCGGCCAGCAAACCGATCGGTGGTGACATCCAGCGCTCATGTCGTCCCGGCTCGGGGATCTGCCGTGTCACCAGGCTGAGGCCGGCGTAGCAGCACAGCACGATCCCCAGCAGGCCCGACATCAGCGTCGCGTCGGCTTCGGCCAGAACGTCGACGCCGAACCAGGCGCCGATGGAGGCGGCCACGAGAAAGACCCACATGCGGCGCAGCACGGCCCTGAGCGCGCCGCCCGACAGGCTTTGCCAGATGTTGGTGGCCAGCGCCGGGATCAGCATCAGCGCCATGCCCTGCTTGAGCCCCAGCGTCGCCGCCACCAGGGCCAGGGCCACCGTCGGCAGGCCCAAGCCGACGACGCCCTTGACGAAGCCGGCGAGCAGAAATATGGCGCCGATCATGAGCAGGTTTTCTACGCTCCACATGGCAGGCTGCCCTAAAGCGCCTCGACCGTCGCGATCATGCGGCGCCTCAGGGCGGTATCGGGCAAGCGTCCCCGTAGCGCCCCCATGTTCTGGCGCATGTGGTCGACCCGGCTGGTGGCCGGAATGGCGCAAGTCAGGGCCGGGTGCGAGACGACCAACTTGAGAAAGACCTGGGCCCAGTTGGCGCAATCGATTTCGGCCGCCCAGGCGGGCAGGGGGTGGTGCGCCAAGCGCTGGAAAAGCCCGCCGCGCTGGAAGGGCCGGTTGGCGATCACCGCCAGGCCGCGCTCGGCCGCCAGCGGCAGGAGCCGGCGTTCGGCCTGGCGGTCGAGCATGTTGTAGGTGAGCTGGACGAAGTCGAAGGGCTGGCTGGCGAGCACCTTTTCCAGCTCGGCATGGCGCCGGCCGTGCGAGGTGGTGATGCCGACGTAGCGGATGCGCCCGGCCACCTTGTGCTCCAACAAGGTCTCCAGGTGGCTTTGCCAGTCCACCATGTTGTGGATCTGCATGAGCGCGAAGTCGCGGCCCCAGAGCTGGCGCGAGTGGCGCATCTGGCCGATGCCCAGCCACTTCATGGGAGTCCAGACCTTGGTGGCGGCGAAGAGCGCGCGGCTCTCCTCTTCCTTCAGCCGAGCCAGGCAGTGGCCGATCACGGCTTCCGAGGATCCGTACATGGGCGACGAATCGACCACGGCCCCGCCGGCGGCGAAAAAGGCGCGCAGCACCTCGAGGCGCCGGTGGCGCAAGTCCTGGTGCTCGCCCACGTCGAAGGTCAGCCACGGCCCCATGCCGATGACCGGCAGGCGCTGGCCGGTTTTCGGAATCGGCTTGGTCAGCAGCCCCGACCGAGCCACCGCCGACGGCCCGAGAGTCAGCGCCGCCAAGCCGCCCAGCAGCGCGCGCCGGCTGATTGTCGGGTTTGTCACCATCGGGCTATGATACACCGGTCTTCTTGGGAGGAAGCCATGACCCCGTTCAAAAACTACCAGCCCGGCGGCGTCATCCCGGCGACGCTGGCCGCCTTCCACGACGACCTGAGTATCGACGAGCCGGCCAGCCGCGGCCATCTCGGCCAAGTGGCGGCGGTGGCGGGGCTTTCGGCCATCACCGTCAACGGCCATGCCTCGGAGGTCCACGCCTGCAGCTTCGAGGAACAGCAGCGAATTCTTGCCTTTTCGCTCGACGAGGTAGGCGACCGCTTGCCGCTGATCAACGGCATCTATGCCGACGGCAGCCTGGAGGCCGCCCGGCTCGCCGGCATGGCCGAGGCCGAGGGCGCCGCGGCGCTACTGGTCTTTCCCCCCGGCAGCATGTCCATGGGCGGCTACTTGCGCCCCGAAATGGCGCTCCGGCATTTCGAAATCATCGCCGAGGCCACGGACCTGCCCATCATCCTCTTCCAGTACCCCCAGGCCTCGGGATTGGGCTATCCCCTCGAGACGCTGTTGAAATTGATCGAGACCGTTCCCAGCATCCGCGCCATCAAGGACTGGTGCAACGACCCCATGCTGCACGAGCGCCAAATCCGGACGTTGCAGGCTCTTTCGCCCCCCGTCACCGTGCTGACCACCCATTCGGGCTGGCTCATGGCGTCCCTGACCATGGGCGCGGGCGGGCTGCTGTCGGGCGCCGGCAGCGTCGTCGCCGATCTCCAGGTCGATCTCTTCCAGGCCGTCAATGCCGGCGATCTCAAGCGCGCCCAGGCCATCAACGACCGCCTGGTGCCGCTGGTCCAGGTCTTCTACGCGCCGCCCTTCCTCGACATGCACAACCGCATGAAGGAATGCCTGGTGCTGCTGGGGCGTCTGGAGAAAGCCGTGGTGCGACCGCCGCTGATGAAGCTCGGCGAGGCCGAGATCGCGGGCCTGCGCCAGGCCTTGCTGGCGGCGGGATTGCTGTCCGAGGGGCTGGAGGCGGCGCAGTAGTTTTTTTATTCAAACGGCAAAAACGTCTCGTCCGCGTCGAAGCGCACCGGAACGGCATCGCTCAGGCGTTCGAGCTCGGGGTTCCGTTCGACCTCGGCCGCCATGGGCTCCGAGACCCAGACCTGGTCCAGCTCCAGCGTGTTCCTAACCCGCACGATGCGGGCGTCCTCGGGCTCCAGCATGGGGCAGCCGCGTAGCGCCATGGCTATCGCCATGCGGTCGTTGTCGGCCACCATGGGCAATTTGCCGGCCTGGATGACGCCGGCCGTGACGATGTTGACGTAGGTCGCCGTCCAGTCCATCTGGCGCACCACGCGTTGGGTGGTGACGTCGGCACCGCTTATGCCGGTGGCATTGCCGTGCGTGGCCTCGGTCAGGTCGCGCACCACGATGCGCTTGATGTGCGGCCCATTGTAGAAATTCGGCACCGGCCAGCTCGGCCGCCCGGTGGCGTTGGGATCCATGCCGGCACCGGAAATATCCTTGCCGATCTGGTCGATGACCAGCACGTCGATGCCCTCGAACAAAAAGCGCGGGATGTTGGCCTTGGCGATTTCCAGTAGCGCCGCGTCGCGCTCGAAGATCTCGTCGGGCGCCACGATTTCGGCCGTCAGCAAGCGGTCGAAGGCGTTCTCGACGATGGCCACGCCAAACAACACGTTGGTATTGGCCAGAAAGGCCCGTCCGGCCGCCGGCACCATCTCGTCGAAGCGCTCCATGCCATGGCGGTGCAGCGCCTCGGCCCCGGCGTGCTTGGCCAGGCCAATGGCCATCATCTTGATAAGCCCACTCTCGTGCACGGCGCGAAAGTCGGTGTGCGGCTTGACCCGGTTGCAAACCACGATGTAGTCGGCCTGGGAACAGATCTTGTCGCAATAGACCGGCGTGCCGTCATCCAGCCTTGCCACTTCGACCACCTCCATGGAGGAGCGGATCGGCACGCCGAGATCGGCCTCGCCCAGGCCATAGGATTCGAGGATCTTCTGCTGGCCCTCGGCCGTGCCGCCGGCATGACTGCCCATGGTCGGGGCAATGAAGGGCACGGCGCCCGCCGCTTTTAGTTCCGCAATCACCGCCTTGACCACAGGCGGCTGGGTGCGAATGCCGCGGCTGCCGAGCCCAATGGCCACGGACTTGCCCGCGAGGTCGACGGTTACCGCCTTCTTGAAGTCCGTGGCGATGCCCTTCTCCATGTCCGCCATCTCTTCGGCCGAGAACTTCTGGCGCACCTTGAAGAACGGCGGCAACTCGACATCGAGCCCGCCCGGCAGCGGGATGGGAATGGAGCTGGGGATCATGGCGGGGGGACCTCCGGGGGTGAGGATGGCAGGCGGCGAGGGTACAGACTATAGCGTTATGGGCGGCAAGGGGAGAAAGGGATTGCTACGGCGAGATGGGGATGCATCAGATTGTCAACAAAAACTAGCAGTGACGAGCTACTTGCCTTTTGATAGAATATTGGAGAAATGAAAACCGCTATAGTGGGTGGAAACTGCGCGGCGGTTTGGTTTAAGGAGCTGCACTGCAATGAGTGATCGAGACGATTTTGATCCTAAAGAATTAACCTTCTCTGAGCGAGAGGGCATCGATCCTCTACCGGAGCGATTGAAGCTCGGTGAATTACCGAAAAAATCAAGGGCTTTGCTTTGGAATGTCATTTATCAAATTTTTGAACGCAACAGATATCACCCAAAATTTGGGGGAGAATCATTGATTGGACAGTCTGCATTTTTGGAATTAGTAAAGAGATTTCATGTAAGGTACTTTGGCAATCCGGTGGATGAATTTCGAAATTACTTTGATCAAATTATTCCAGAGCATAAGGCGGTTATCTTAGGGCATGATTATCATGAAGTATTGAATTATATTGAATATTTTATCCAAAATACAGTTGACCATGCTGAGCGTCGGCAGCTTGCAGAGCAAATTTCCTTCGAACTAGGGCCTGTTGACAATTAGCGCATGGCAATGATGGTGGCGGCGAGGTTCAAGTTTGCGGCGTAGCTGGTATCGGTCTTGTCGTAGCGGGTGGCGATGCCCCGGAATTTCTTGATCTTGGCAAAGTAGTTCTCAACCAAATGGCGCCATTGGTAGATGTCCTTGTCGTAGGCGATTTGCCTTATCCGGTCGGCTTTTGATGGGATGACCGCGGTGATGCCACGTTGATCCAGTTCCGCCCGCAGCCAATC
>JASLXG010000192.1 GCA_030740435.1 Alphaproteobacteria bacterium
TGCGCGCCTCTTCCGCCTTACGCGTCTCTTCAGCCTTGCGAGCCTCCTCGGCCTTGCGAGCCTCCTCGGCCTTGCGGGCTTCCTCGGCCTTGCGGGCCTCCTCCGCCTTGCGGGCTTCCTCGGCCTTGCGGGCCTCCTCTGCCTTGCGAGCCTCCTCCGCCTTGTGGGCCTCCTCCGCCTTGCGCGCCTCTTCCGCCTTGCGAGCCTCTTCCGCTTTGCGGGCCGCTTCCGCCTTGCGAGCCTCCTCGGCCTTGCGGGCCTCCTCCGCCTTGCGGACCTCCTCCGCCTTGCGGACCTCCTCCGCCTTGCGGACCTCCTCCGCCTCGCGGGCCTCCTCTACCTTGCGGGCTTCCTCGGCCTTGCGAGTCTCCTCCGCCTTGCGGACCTCTTCCGCCTTGTGGGCTTCCTTGGCTTTGCGAGCCTCTTCCGCTTTGCGAGTCTCTTCCGCCTCGCGGGCCTCCTCTGCCTTGCGCGCCTCTTCCGCTTTGCTCGCCTCTTCCGCCTTGCGGGCCTCTTCAGCGTTGCGAGCCTTTTCCGCCTGGCGCGCTTCTTCTGCCTTGCGCGCTTCCTCCGCCTCGCGGGCCTCCTCTGCCTTGCGGGCTTCCTCGATCTTGCGAGCCTCTTCCGCCTTGCGGGCCTCCTCCGCCTTGCGGGCTTCTTCGGCCTTGCGAGCCTCCTCCGCCTTGCGGGCCTCCTCCGCCTTGCGGGCTTCCTCGGCCTTGCGGGCCTCCTCCGCCTCGCGCGCCTCCTCGGCCTTGCGGGCCTCCTCCGCCTTGCGAGCCTCCTCGGCCTTGCGGGCTTCCTCGGCCTTGCGGGCCTCCTCCGCCTTGCGGGCTTCCTCGGCCTCGCGCGCCTCCTCCTCCTCGCGGGCCTCCTCCGCCTTGCGCGCTTCCTCGGCCTCGCGCGCCTCCTCCGCCTTGCGCGCTTCCTCTGCCTCGCGCGCCTTTTCATCCTCCGGGGGTTGGTCGCGCTTTTGCCCGGGCTCGGCCTCGGTTTCCTCTTCGACAACCTCGCTTTCGATACCGTCTTGCGAGGCCTTTTCCTGTTTCGCCTGTGCTGCCGCGGCCGCTTTGGCGCGGCGAGCCTCGAGGTAGCGCCGGCGCGCGTCGGCCAGACGTTCGGCTACCGAACGGGCGGCGAATCTTTGCTGGGCGGCCAGTTCGGCGATGCTTGATCCGCCGCGCGGCCGGGCCGGGCTCTCGGCATCTTCGTCGCCGCTGTCGGCCGCCGTCCGGTCCTCGGAATCCGCCCCGGCTTGGGCATCGCTTTCGCCCTTGGAGTCATCGCCATCGAACTCGATGGCGGTCTCCTTTTTCCCCTCGTCGTCATCGTCGAACTCGATGTCGATCTCGTCTTCGTCCTGGCGCTCCTTGTCATCACCAAGATCGATGACGATCTCATCTTCCGACTTGTCCGCCTCGGGCTGTTTTCCCGCCGCCTCGGCCCGCTTTTCGGCTTCCTCCTCGGCCGCGCGGGCGGCCTCGTCCGCCGCCTTTTCGGCCGCCTCCTCGGTCCGTCGTTCGGCAAGGCGGGCGAGGCGGGCCGCCTCCCGGTCGGCACGCTCGGCCGCCTGATGTTCCTTTTGCCCCAACCTGACGGTTTCGGCGGCCTGACGTTCGAGCTCGGCTTTCTTCTCCGCTTCGACGGCTTCCGCCGCGGCGGTTTCTGCGGCCCGGCGCCGCGCTTCCTCCTCGACCGCCCGCGCCACCTCCTGACGCCGCTTGGCCTCGTCCTGGGCTTCCGCTTCCGCCTCGGCCTGGCGTTTGGCTTCGGCCGCCGCCTCCGCCTCGGCCTGACGTTTGGCTTCGGCCTCGGCCGCCGCCTCCGCCTCGGCCTGGCGTTTGGCTTCGGCCTCTGTCTTCGCCTCCGCCTCGGCCTGACGTTTGGCTTCGGCCTCTGTCTTCGCCTCCGCCTCGGCCTGGCGTTCGGCTTCGGCTTCCGCCTCCGCTTCCGCCTCGGCTTGGCGCTTGGCTTCGGCTTCCGCCTCGGCTTGGCGCTTGGCTTCGGCTTCCGCCTCCGCTTCTGCCTCGGCCCGACGTTTGGCCTCGGCTGCTGACTCAGCTTCTGCTTGGCGTTTGGCCTCGGCTGCCGCTTCAGCCGCCGCCTCGGCTTGGCGCTTGGCTTCGGCCTCCGCTTCCGCCGCGGCTTCCCGTTCAGCCTCGGCCTTGGCCGCGGCCTTCCGTTCGGCCTCGACTTTGGCCGCGACTTTTCGTTCGAGCTCGGCTTTTGCCGCAGCTTCTCGTTCGGTCTCGGCTTTTGCCGCGGCCTGACGCTGGCGTTCGCGCTCGGCCTCCTCGGCCGCTTCCTTGATCAGCACCTGGGAAGGCGGTGGCGTCCCGGCCTCTTTGGCCGCGCCCTCCTGCTCGGCCGGCGCCGGCGCCGGAGCCGGAGCCGGTGCCAGCGCTACGGCCCGGGCCTCGGCGGCACTCGGCGGCTGGGGCTTGGCTGCTGGTGCCGCGCCCTTGGCCGCCAGGCGGGCCAGGCGCTGCTTCGACTTCTGGTGCCCGGCCTGGGCCGCCCGGAAATACCAGCTCAAGGCCTCGGCCTCGGCGCGCTCGACGCCGACGCCGTTCTCGTAGAGCAGCCCGAGATTGTATTGCGCGATGGCGTGGCCCTGTTCGGCGGCGCGCCGGAACCAGCGTGCCGCCAGCTTGACATCCTTGGCCACACCCTGGCCGCGCAGATACATGTTGGCGAGGTTGGCCTGGGCCCGGCTCAGTCCCTGCTCGGCGGCCCGGCGGTACCACTCGGCGGCCTTCTTGAAATTCTTGGGCACGCCCAAACCGCGGCGAAACATGTGGCCGACGTTGCGCTGGGCCGCCGGATCACCCTCGCGGGCCAGCGGCAGCCAGGCTTCGAAGGCTTTCTGGTATTCGCCCCGTTCGTAGGCCTCGACGCCAACGGCGAAATCGGGACGGTCGGCGGCCGCCACCAGGACGACCAGCAATGCCGCCACCAGCAAGCGCTTGATCATCCCCCGGGCCTTCGTCTCAACCATCTCCATCCCAGAACCGGCATTCGGCCGCGTGCTTGGTCACTTCAGGGTCCAGTGTAAACCCTAATCCGCGATGATTCGCCAGTGCCCGTCGGGCCGCCGGCAGGCCGTCCCGAAAGCCTCGCCGCGAGGGCCGCCAAGCTGCACGGTCTGGCGGAAATCGCGGCAGTGAATGCCGGCCGCGGTGCGGAAGGTGCGCAGCGGCCGGGCGGCGCCGCCGTGTCCGTTGGCAGGGTTGAACCAGCGCCGCTCGCTGCCGCTGGGATCCAACTCGAGCGACAGCTGCAGGTTGCGCGCCATGCGCTGGCGGTCGTCCTGGCTCAGCTCGGCATCGCGCTCGCCACGGAACAGACCACCCCACAGGACCTCGATGCCGCGACCCACCAGGCGCCCGGCCTCGGGACCGTAAAGCTCGCTGGCCACCTTGGCCGCGACGGCGCCGGCGGCGGCAGCCAAGGTCGGCGCCGCCGGATTCCCGGCCCGGCCGGACGGCGCCGGGTTGTTTGATCGCTCCCGCAGACGTGGCGCAAAGACGTAGCCGCGGCCCCAGCCGCCACCCTCGACCAGATACCAATTGCGCTGGCGCAGCCGGCCGGCGACATAGACCTGCTCTCCCGGCAGCAGCAGCGCCAGGGATTTGGCGTCGGCACTGGGTCTCTGGCGCACCACCGCCTCGCCGCTGGCCACCAGGTGGCGTTCGATGGGCTCGAGGCTCGGCTCGCCGGTCGCGGGGCGGGAAGATCGGCCGCCGGAGCCGGGAGAACTCGGCCGCCAGCGCCGGGCACCGGGCACCAGCCGGGCCAGCACGGCGTCCGCCGGGCCCACCAGAATAGCCTTTTGGCGGCGGCTGAAGCGGCGCTGGGCCTGATAGCTCATTTCGGCGTCGAGATAGCGTCCCAGCTCGCTGATGGTCACGGCGCCATCGCCATCGCCGTGGGGATCGCCATCGGCCAGGCCGTAAAGCCCGGCCAGCAAGTGCTCGGTAAAGAGGCCCAGGGCCGCCTCTTCGTCCCAACTGGCGATCTGGTCGGCGGCGGCGGCGCTGAGGACGCGCAGCCCACCCGGGGCCGGGGCCGGCCTGGGCGTCAGCAGCACACCCGAGGCCGAGGCCAGCAGTGTCCCGGCCGGCGTAACTCCGGAAAAGCAGGCATCCAGCACCAGCGTCACCGAGCGCGCCTTGAGCCGGCCCAGGTTGGCAAACAGCCGGGCCAGCGGATAACCCGTGATCTGGGCCAGGTTGGGATCGCCGTCGACCGGCAAGAGATAACGCCGGCGATCCTCGAGACCGGGCACGCCATGGCCGGAATAGAAGACGAATACGTCGGAACGGCCGGGCCGCAGCCAGTTGGCCAGCTTGCCGGGCGGCCCCTTATCGGCGCCGAAGTGGGCCACCATCTGGGCCAACGTGGCATCGCGCAGATCGATGACGTTGGCCGGCGCGTAGCCCAGCACTTCGAGCACCAGGTGCTTCACCGCCCGGGCGTCGTTGTGGGCGAACTTGACCTCGGGTGCCTGGTCGTAGTTGCGGTTGCCGACGATGACGGCGACCGCATCGGCGTTGACTTGGGCCGGAACCGCCGCCATGGCCGCCGCCGCCGGCAGCGGCAACAGCAGTCCCGTCAACAGCGCCAGAGTCGGACCGGCCGCCGTCCTGCGTCTGGCTGGATTAGCTCGCATTTCTCACCTGCGGCAGCCGGGCGAGACGGCGAGGGCCTCAGTTGTTGACGACCTGCCAGGTACCGTCAGGCTGACGGCAGGCCGTGCCGTAGGCTTCTTCGGTGCGGCCGCCGACGCTGATGGTCTGCTGGTATTCCCGGCAATAGGTACCTTCCGTCTTCTGGTAGGTGCGCTGCGGCGTTATCGAGCCGCTGTTGCCGCTGTCGGGATTTTTCCAGGTGCTGGTGCTGCCGGACGGCACCGCTTCCAGGGATTGCTGCGTCGTCTTTTGCATATACATGCGGTCGGCCCGGTCGAGCGACTTGCCGACCTCGCTGCCGGCCAACGATCCCAACAGCGTGCCTACGGCAATACCCACCATCTGGCCTTTGCCCTTGCCCACCTGGGACCCCGCCACGGCACCCGCCGCGGCACCGATGAGGGTGCCGATTTGTTGCTTCGGTCCTGCATCCTGGCAGGCGGCCAACGACAGCGCCACGACGCCGGCCGCGATAATCCTGATGACCTTCATGCCTTCCAAGCCTCCGAATTGCTTGGGCCGGTCCTCTGGCGCCCCACTCTCCGGGGCCGCCGCCGGCCTGGTTGCTCCAGTATAATAGATCCTATGAAAGGTTTAGAGCCAGAATCCCCCAACATTTGGGCAATTTTGCGGCAGCAATGCAAGAAATCGCAGAATTGTGCCTTGTCGACAAGGCCTCGCCACGGCCGTTAGAATACCGTAAGGGCCGCTTCAGCGGTCATTTTTCGTAGGCGACGGCGGTTATGAGCGATACGGATTCGGCGGATACAAGCGACCCCCAGGACCAGGAGTTGCTGGGCCAGGAGGCGGCTCAGCGCGATCCCCTGGCCCTGTTCGCCGAATGGCTCGACGAAGCCACCAGGAGCGAGCCCGTCAACCCCACCGCCGCAGCCCTGGCCACCTGCGGCGCCGACGGCTTGCCGGCGGTGCGAATGGTGCTGCTCAAGGCCGCCGATGAGAACGGTTTTTCCTTCTACACCAACACGGAAAGCCCCAAGGTCAAGGAAATGACCGAGAACCCGGCGGCGGCTCTCTGCTTCTATTGGAAGAGCCTCAACCGCCAGGTGCGGGTCCAGGGGCCGGTCGAGGAGGTCAGCTCCGCGGAAGCCGATGCCTACTGGGCCAGCCGGCCGCGCCAGAGCCGTATCGGCGCCTGGGCCTCGAAACAATCGCAGCCGCTGGTCGGCCGCTTCGAGCTGGAAAAGGCGGTGGCCGGCTATGCCCTCAAGCACGCCGTCGGCGACATCCCGCGGCCCGCCTTCTGGACCGGCTACCGCATCAAACCGGCAAGCATCGAATTCTGGCACCAGCGCGCCTTCCGGCTGCACGACCGCATTCTGTTTCGCCGCGCCAGCCAAGGCTGGACCAGGCAAAGGCTTTATCCTTGAACCACCCGGCCCGCCGGGCGGCGCTGATGCGCGGCGCCACCTATGCCGCGTTGGCCGTGGCGGGCCTTTTGATCGTGATCAAGACATACGCCTGGCTGCTCAGCGATTCCGTGGCCATGCTGAGCTCGCTGGTCGATTCCATCCTCGATGCCCTGGCCTCGGTGATCAATTTCGTCGCCGTGCGTCATGCCCTGACGCCGGCCGACCGCGAGCACCGCTTCGGCCACGGCAAGGCCGAGGCCCTGGCCGGGCTGGGCCAGGCCGCCTTCATCGGTGGCTCGGCCGTGTTCCTGCTGTTCCAGGCCGGGCACCGCCTGATTAGGCCGCAGCCTGTCGACAACGGCGCCCTGGCAATCACCGTGCTGGTGCTGTCGATCATGCTGACCCTGGCCCTGGTGCTTTTCCAACGCTACGTGGTGCGCCAAACCGGATCGCTCGCCATTTCGGCCGATCAGCTGCATTACAAGACCGATCTGCTGGTCAACCTGGGCATTATCGCCGGGCTCGCGGCCGTGATGGGGCTGGGCTGGCACTTCGTCGACCCGCTGGTGGCGGCAGTGGTGGCCGGCTACATCCTGTGGAGCGCCTTCAGCATCGTGCGCGATTCCTTCGACCACCTGATGGATCGCGAATTCTCCGACGCCGAACGCGAACGCGTCGCGGCCATCGCCAAGACCCACGCCGAAGTGCGCGACGTCCACGACTTGCGCACGCGTTCCTCGGGAGTACAGCAATTCATCCAGCTACATCTCGAATTGGACGGCGATCTGACGCTGATCCAGGCCCACGACATCGCCGACGAGGTCGAGATCCTGATCGCTGACGCCTTCCCCGGCGCCGAGGTCATCATCCACCAGGATCCGGCCGGCCTGGACGAGGACCACCCGACGTTCGGTTGAAACGGACCCGCGACAAACGATCGCACTACCCTGGCGCCGGACAATACCTAGCTGAAGAGTAAGGCTGGGCCCCGAACGCAGCCCGCCGCTTCGCTCGTTCGCGCTCACGAGGAAGCCCCGTGATCGTCCAGGACCAGAGCGAGATCATCGCCTTTCTCGGCGACCCCGCAAACCACGCGGTGGCGAGCCACGCCCCGGCCGGCGATGCGGTGCGCCAGATCCATACCCACGGCGCCGTCGTCTTCCTGGCCGGCCCCTTCGCCTACAAGATGAAGCGCGCCGTCCGCTTCTCCTACATGGATTTCTCCACCCTGGCCCGGCGCCGCCAGTGCTGCCAGGCCGAGGTGGCGCTAAACGGCCGCCTGGCACCGGAGCTATACCTTGGCGTCGTGCCGGTGAGCCGCGAGGCTGACGGCGGTTTGGCACTTGACGGCGCCGGTCCGCCCTGCGAGTGGTTGGTCAAGATGCGGCGCTTCGACGAAGCCACACTCTTCAACCGCCTGGCCGAGCAAAACGCCCTGACGCCGGAGCTGATGCGGACCCTGGCCGATGTGGTCTTCGACTACCTGGACGGGGCCGAGGTGCGCCCCGATGGCGAGGCCGGCGGCGGCTTGATTGCCCTGGCCGCCGAGGCGGCGGAGCAGTTCCGCCCCCATCTCGGCACTGTCTTCGCCAGCACCAAGGTCGAGAGGCTGCGACGCACCATGCTGGCCCAGGCCGAACGCCACCAGGCGCTGATGTCCCGGCGCTGCCGCGCCGGCTTCGTCAGGCTGGGCCACGGCGATTTGCATCTCCGCAACATCTGCCTTTTCGAGGGCCGGCCGACGCTGTTTGACGCCATTGAATTCAACCCGCGCCTGGCCATCGGCGACGTCTACTACGAGCTCGCCTTCCTGCTCATGGACCTGCTGCACCGCGGCCACCCGCTCGAGGCCAACATCGTGCTCAACCGCTATCTCGAACTGAGCGGCGATATCGAGGGCCTGGCGCCGCTGGGGCTCTACCTCTCGCTGCGGGCCGCCATCCGGGCCCACGTCAGCGCCGCTATGTGCGAATGCCAGACCCGGGCCGCAAAGGTCGAGGCGCTGCAGGGCGAGGCCCGCGGCTACCTCGACCAGGCGCTCGCCTTCCTCGCCCCGGCGGCGCCGCGCCTGGTTGCCATCGGCGGCCTCTCGGGCAGCGGCAAGACGGCCCTGGCTCAGCGCCTGGCGCCGCTGCTGGGAGCGCCACCCGGGGCCCTGGTGTTGCGTAGCGACGTCATACGCAAAAGCCTGGCCGGCCTGGCGCCCGAGCAGCGCCTGCCGGCCCGAAGCTACACCCGGGAAGCCGCGCGACGCGTCTACCAAACCCTGCACCAGCGCAGCGCCGAGCTGCTGGCGGCCGGCCACAGCGTCATCGTCGATGCCGTCCAGGCCCGGCCCGAGGAGCGCGCCGCCATCGCCGCCCTGGCCGCCGCCCCCGGCGACGCCGGCCTGCGCTTCGACGGCCTCTGGCTCGAGGCGCCGCGGGAAACCGCGGCGGCGCGCATCAAAGCCCGCCTGAACGGCGCCTCGGACGCCACCCCGGCCGTGCTGCAGCGCCAACGCGGCATTTTCACCGGCGCCATCGACTGGCACGTCATCGATGCCGCCGGGCCCCTCGACGGCGTCGTCGAGCAAGCCAAAGCGGGACTCACGCAAGGGCGGAATCAACCACCGCTTCTTTTGCGTCGCCCCGCGGAACTGCCTAAGATATCCCCCCCCGACAGCTAGGGAGGCGACCATGTCAATCAAGACAATTCTCGTACCCTTGAGCGGTGTGGCCAGCTCGGGCGGCGTGTTGACGGCCGCCATGGCCGTCGGCAAGTGGCTCGACGCCCATATCGAGGTGCTGCACGTGGCGATGGACCCGCGCGACAGCGTGGCTTACGTCGGCGAAGGCATGACCAGTGCCATGATCGAGGACGTCATGTCGGTGGCCGAGAGCGAGGCCGGCGAGCGCCAGGCCCGGGCCGCCGAGCAGTTCCGCGAGGCCTGTGCCAAGGCAGGCGTCAAGGAAGCCGACAGCGCCGCCAGCGCCGGCGGCGGCTTCACGGCGCATCTGACCACCATCACCGGACGCGAGGAGGACGCCGTGGCGGCGCGGGGCCGCTTGGCCGACCTGATCGTCTGCTGCAAGCCTCGCCAGGGCGACGACGTTAGCCCCTCGGTGACCCTCGAGGCGGCGCTGATGGACACCGGCCGGCCGGTGCTGGTGGTGCCGCCGGGCGATCCCGCCCCCATCGGCAAGACCGTGGCACTGGCCTGGAACAGCAGCCCCGAGGCGGCCAAGGCCATTCGCTTCGGCCTGGCCTTCCTGCATGCTGCCGACCGTGTGGTGGTGCTGGAGGTCGAGGAGGCCGGCAAAGGTGGCCCCGATGCCGCCGCCCTAATCGACTACCTGGCCTGGCACGGCATCGCCGCCAGCAGCCAGGACGTCACCGCCGGCGCCGCTTCGATCGGCGATCGGCTGCTGGGCGCCGCCAAGGCGGCCGAGGCCGACATGCTGATCATGGGTGCCTACACCCGCAGCCGGCTCCGGCGCCTGATTTTCGGCGGCGCCACCCGCGAGGTGCTGGCCGGCGCTACAATTCCCGTACTGATGGCGCATTAGTTTGTGCTAAGGCTGGCGCAGGGGCATGGGCCGACCTACCCTTCCTAGGTGATGGCCGCCCCGGCCCCGGCGTGGAGCAAACCGACCATGAGCGACGAGCGCAAGACCCTGATTCTCACCGGTGCCAGCCGCGGCATCGGCCATGCCACGGTAAAGCGCTTCGCCGCCGCCGGCTGGCGCGTCATCACCTGCTCGCGCATGGCCTTTTCCGAGGACTGCCCCTGGGAGGCCGGGCCCGAGGACCACGTGCAGATCGACCTCTCGGACCTCGAGAACATAGACCACGGCGTCGCCACCATGCTCGAACGTCTCGACGGAGCGCCCTTGAACGCCCTGGTCAACAACGCCGCCATCTCGCCCAAGGGCCCGAGCGGCGAGCGCCTCAACACCCTGACCACCAACCTCAGACAGTGGCGTGATGTCTTCCACGTCAACTTCTACGGTCCCGTGGTGTTGGCCCGCGGCCTGATCGAGGCGCTGCAGGCCGGGCACGGCTCGATCGTCAACGTCACCTCGATCGCCGGCAGCCGGGTGCATCCCTTCGCCGGCACCGCCTACTCCACCTCGAAGGCGGCCCTGGCCTCACTGACCCGCGAGATGGCCGGCGATTTCGGCGCCTTCGGCGTGCGCGTCAACGCCATCTCGCCGGGCGAGATCGAGACCGCCATGATCGGCCCCGAATACCAGGCCCTGGCCGAGGAGATCCCCATGGCCCGGCTGGGCCGCCCGGAAGAGGTGGCCTCGCTGGTCTATTACCTCTGTTCGGAGCAGGCCAGCTACATCAACGGCGCCGAAATCCACGTCAACGGCGGCCAGCACGTTTAGCGCGCAAGTCGGGGGACACGTACCTTAATGCCTACTTTTTAGGCATTAAGGTACGTGTCCCCAATCCGCCTACGCCGCGCGCAGCCCTTCCTTCTCGACCCAGGCCGCGGTTTCGTCCAGCGCCTTGCCGAAGCGGGCGAACATTTCGTCGATTTCCGATTCCGTGATTATCAGCGGCGGGCAGAAGGCCA
Source organism: Alphaproteobacteria bacterium (assembly GCA_030740435.1). Taxonomy (NCBI): domain Bacteria; kingdom Pseudomonadati; phylum Pseudomonadota; class Alphaproteobacteria; species Alphaproteobacteria bacterium. The sequence continues at coordinate 10,626 of JASLXG010000192.1, forward strand.
CGGAGTCGCCCATGGGCCGGGCAATCAGGCCATGCGCCTCGCAGCGTGCGCCACAATAGGCGCCGACCTTCTGGGCCGGCGCGAAGGCACGCTTGCTGGCCTTGTCGGCCACCAGCTCGAAGGCGCCAACCAGGCCCTTGCCGCGCACCTCGCCGACCAGCGGATGGTCGGCGAAGGCGGCCATGCAGGCCTCGAAGTGGGGGATCACGCTTTGCACGTGGCCCAGCACGTTGCGCTCTTCCATGAGCTCCAGGTTGCGCACCGCCACCGCTGCCGCCACGGGATGGCCCGAGTAGGTATAGCCGTGGCCGAACATGCCGATCTTTTCGCTCTCGCGCACCATGGCCTCGAACATCTCTTCGGGAATGAAGACGCCGGAGATCGGCAGGTAGGCCGAGCTCAGCGCCTTGGCCACGGTCAGGGTGTCGGCGGCGATGTCGAAGGTCTGGCAGCCGAACTGCTGGCCGGTGCGCCCGAAGCCGCAGATCACCTCGTCGCAGAGAAACAGCACGTCGTACTTCTCGAGTACCGCCTGGATCTTCTGGTAATAGGTCTCGGGCGGCACGATGACACCGCCGGCGCCCATCACGGGCTCGGCGATGAAGGCGGCCACAGTTTCCGGGCCTTCGTCCTGGATCATCTTGTCCAGGCTGGCCGCCAGGCGCGTGGCGAACTCGGCTTCGCTCTCGCCCTCCTCGGCCTCGCGATAGTGATGCGGGCAGTCGGTGTGCAGGATACCCGGAATGGGCAGGTCGAAATCGGCGTGCACGTGCGGCAGCCCGGTCAGGCTGGCGGCCGCCACGGTGACGCCGTGATAGCCCCGGATGCGCGAGATGATCTTCTTCTTCTCGGGCCGGCCGCAGGCGTTGTTGTAGTACCAGACCAGCTTGACCAGGGTGTCGTTGGCTTCCGAGCCCGAGTTGGCGAACAACACCTTGGACACCGGTATGGGCGACATCTCCTTGAGTTTCTCGGCCAGTTCGATGCTGGGGTTGTGCGATTTGTGGGCGAAGATGTGGGAATAGGGCAGCTTGCGCATCTGCTCGGCCGCGGCCTCCACCAACTCCTCGACGCCGTAGCCCAAGGCCGTGCACCAGAGTCCGGCCAGGCCCTCGATGTATTCCTTGCCTTCTTCGTCGTAGACGTAGATCCCCTTGCCCTCGTTGATGATCATCGGGCCCGTCTCGAGGTGGACCGAGAGGTTGGTATAGGGATGGATCATGCTGGCTATGTCGCGGGCCGCGGGAGAGTTGCCGAGGTCGTTCATAACGAGGTCCCTGAAGGTGTTGCGGGGGCGGCGTCGAAGGCCGTAGGGTCAACATAGAAGCCCCTTTCGCAGCACGAGTCAAAACCTCTCGAAAGCCTGGAGGCGGGCCATGGAAGCCGGCGACTTCATCCACACGGCGGACGACGGCGCCAAAATTTTCGTCTACCGATGGTGGCCCGAGGGCGAGCCCCGGGCGGTGGTCCAGATCGCCCACGGCATGGCCGAACACGCGGCCCGCTACGCTCCCCTGGCGGCGGCGCTGGTGGCGGCGGGCTATGGCGTCGTGGCCAACGACCACCGGGGCCACGGCCGTTCCGCCAAAAGCGACGACGATCTCGGTTACTTTGCCGGGCGCGATGGCTGGAACCTCTGCATCAGCGATCTTTACGCCCTCAACCGCCGTCTGGCCGCCGAGCATCCCCAACTTCCGCGCATCCTGCTGGGCCAGTCCATGGGCTCGTTCATGGCCCAGCACTACTTCATCGAGCACGGCCATAGCATCGCCGCCGGTGTGCTTTCGGGCTCCGACTGGGGTGGTGGCGCCATGCTCTTGCTTGGGCTCGGCCTGGCCGCCGTGGAAACGCTGCGGCTCGGCCCCCGGGGCCGCAGCTTGCCCCTCACGGCGATCTCCTTCGGCGCCTTCAACAAGGGTATCGACAATCCCCGAACGCCCTTCGACTGGCTCTCGCGCGACGCCGAAGAGGTGCGGAAGTACATCGACGACGCGCGCTGCGGCTTCCTCTGCACCAACCGCATGTGGCACGACCTGCTGCAGGGCCTGCGTTTCATCGAAAACCGGGGCAACATGGCCCGTGTGCCAAAGCAGCTACCGATCTACGTCCTGGCCGGCAGCGAGGATCCCGTCAGCAACCGCACCAAAAGGCTGGATGCCCTGCTGGCGGCCTACCGCCGGCTCGGCCTGAGCGCCGTCAGCCACAAGTTCTACCCCGGCGGCCGCCACGAAATGTTCAACGAAACCAACCGCGCCGAGGTCATAGCCGAGCTCATCGCCTGGCTCGACGGCGTGATCGGTTAAGGCAGCGGCCAGCCAGCGAAATTTTCGCGCTTGAGCAATTCCAGGACACGGCCCAGCGCCCGGGCCGGGATGGCCAGACCGATCGGATCCGCGCCACCGTAAGTGGCCACGTGCATGGCCACCAGGCGATAGTGGTCGCCCTGACGCCACAACAGCGGCGAGCCCGAACGCCGTGCCCGGCAGCACAGCCGTGGGTCACCAAGCGGCCCTGGGCGACCGATCCAACGACCTGGCAGCTCCGGTCCGCCGAAAGCACGTGGGGCCGATCGAAACGGTAGCCCGCCTGCACCAACCGAGACCCCGCCGGGGCCGGCAAAATCTCCAGCCTGCCGACCAGAGCGCCAATGTCGCGTTCCAGGCTGAGGATGGCCCAGTCTCTGGACGGCGCGATCGGGCCGCCGTGCAGGCGCTGGATATCGCCACCAATAACGTATGAAGCGACCCGGGCATGGGCCAGATAGTCGCCGCGCTGATAGCCCGCCACGAAATGCAGTGAGGCCGGCCTGAGCCAGCCGCCGCGGCGCTTGTTGCGCAGGCAATGCGCCGCCGTTAGCACCGAGCGCAAACCGATCAGCGTGCCCGTGCAAAAGCCGCCGTATTCATTGTTGACGCGGCCCAGCGCGCTCCAGGGATAGGTGACCTCATCGACGTTCTGGCGACCATCGGCACTATAGCTGCCGGCCCCGGCCGGACCCGCGGTCAGCAACGCCAGCGCCAGAGATACGAGGGCGCGCAAAACCATGCCTTATCCTAGCACGGGGGCGCCGCCGTCATAAATCACCGTAAGCGGCCTTCAAGGCGGCCGGTACGCCGCCGAATTTCTCCTGCGATTCGGCCGTCGTGTAGCCCGCCACCAGGCCGCCGTCGACGACGATGTCCTGAGCCGTGATGAAACGGCTGTCGTCGCCGGCCAGGAAGAGCGCCGTGGCGGCGATGTCCTCGGACTTGCCGGCGCGCTGCAGCGGCACGATCTTGGCGAACTCGCGCTCCATGATGGGCAGCGCCGCCACGGCTTGCTCGTGATCGAGCTCGGTGCCGAAGGAAAAGATCGGCGTGGCGATGCAGGCCGGCGAGATCGAATTGACGCGAATGCCGGTGTGCGCCAGTTGCAACGCCGCCACCCGGGTGAGGTGCAGCACGGCGGCCTTGGCGATGCTGTAGAGCACCGGGCCGTGGCCGGTGCGGTGGCCGGCCGAGGAAGCGTTGTTGATGATCGAGCCCGACTTCTGCGCCTTCATGATGGGCACGGCGTGCTTGATGCCGAACAGCACGCCGCCCAACAGCACGCCGATCTCGTAGTCGAACTCGGCCCGGCTGATCTTGTCGATGCGGCTTTGGTGGGTAACCGCGCCGGCATTGTTGAAGAGGCAATCGAGGCGGCCGAACTCGGCCATCGTGAAGTCGATGGCGGCCTTGATCTGGTCGTCATCGCCGGCCTCCATGGCGATGAAACGGGCCGCCTGGCCCAATTCCGCGGCCAACGCCTGGCCGCGCTCGTGGGAACGCCCGGTCAGCACCACCTGGGCGCCCTCGGCCACGAAGCGGCGCGCCGTTTCGGCCCCCATGCCGCTTGTGGCGCCGGTGATCATGGCCACCCGGCCGGCCAGTTTGGACATGACCTCAGGCCTGACGGTCGAGGAAAGCCACCAGCGCCTGGTTGAATTCGTCGACGCTTTCGATGTTGCTGAGGTGGCGGGCGCCCTTGAGGATACAGAGCTCTGAGCCCTTGATCTGGTCGCGGATGACCTCATGGGCCGCCACCGGCGTGCCCTCGTCGTCGGAACCCACGATGATCTGGGTGGGCTTTTCGATGGCGGAAATCTGCTCGGTCAGGTCGAGCTGCGAGATGGCGTGGCAGCAACCGACGAAACCCAAAACCTCGGTGGCCAGGATCATCTGCCGCACGCCTTCGACCTGGGCCGGCTGGGCCGCCTTGAACTCGGGCGAGAACCAGCGATCCAGCGTGCCCTCAGCCAGCGCCGCCATGCCCTGGTTCTGGGCCGTGTCGATGCGTTCCTGCCACATCGGTCCGGCATCGGGCGGGATGCGGCTGGAAGTGTCGCAAAGCACCAGCGACTCGAGCCGCTCAGGCGCCCTCAGCGCCAGGGTCTGGCCGATCATGCCGCCCATCGAGAGGCCGACGAAATGCACCGGCCCGAGATCGAGGGCGTCGAGCAGGGCCTCGACGTCGTCGGACAGCATCTCCAGGCTGTAGGCCCCGGCCCGCGCCGTCGAGCCGCCGTGGCCGCGGGTGTCGAAGCGCAGCACTCGGTAGCGCCCGGCCAGCGCCGCGGCCTGGGCCTCCCACATGCTCAGGTCGGCCATCAGGGAATGGCTGAAAACCACCACCGACCCCTCCTCGGATCCTTCGAGCTCATAGTTGATGTCGATGCCGTTGACCTTGACCTGCATGGCTGCCTCCCCTGGCGTTGGCGTGATAGCCTTGCAACAAATCCCCCTGGCCGGGCAAAATCAAGCTGTCATATTGCGTCCCGGGGTTGGAAACTGGGACCCAAAGGAGGGGGCGGACGATGCTAATCAGGCTCTGGATCGCGGCTTCGGCGGCGCTTGGCGCGGCCCTCTCGGCCCAGGCCCAAACCACGGGCGCCGACTTGGTCGGCCAGTGGACGGCCAAGCAGGCCATCGAGGAACGCTGCCACATCCACCTGGGGCGCGGCGCCTTTCGCATCGCGCCCGGCGGGCCGGCCCGGCGTCTACACGCTGAGCGGGCGCCTCAGCTACCGTAGCGCCGTGCGACCCGAATGCCAGGGCACGGCCCGGGCCAGCAAGAAGGCCGCCCGCAACACGGCCAGCAGCTGCCAGGTGGTTTCGAACATGCTGGTCTGCAAGTCGCTCCGCGGCAGCCGCACCTTCGAGATCGGCGCCAAGTCCCTGGTCTCGAGCCAGCGCACGCCTGATGGTGCCAACA